>CALDEP010000114.1 GCA_937942475.1 uncultured Aureispira sp. | reverse complement strand
GTGTTTCCAGATAGATCTACGACAATAAGCGTTATAGTCTGTACTCCTATATCAGCACAATTAAAAAACATAGAATCTAGTCCATTAACCTGCATAGAACCAATTCCACAGTTGTCAGAACTACCATTGTCAATTTGAGTAGGATAGATAACAGAAAACCCAGTATTTGATAAATAAGCAGTAGTAGTGCTACAACTAGCGATTGGATCAATCGTATCAAGAATTGTCACAGTAGAAGCACAAGTACTTGTGTTTCCAGATAGATCTACGACCGTAAGCGTTATAGTCTGTACTCCTATATTGGCACAACTAAAAAACATAGAATCTTGTCCATTAATCTGCATAGAAGCAATTCCACAGTTGTCAGAACTACCATTGTCAATTTGAGTAGGATAGAGAACAGAAAGCCCCGTATTTGATAAATAAGCAGTGGTACTATTACAACTAGCAACTGGAGGATTAGAGTCTATGATGTTCACATAAGAAAAACAAGAATCTGCATTTCCAGAGGCATCTATTACTGTAAGTGTAATAAGGTTTAACCCTAAATCATTACAGCTAAAAGTATCCATTGATTGCCCATTAATTAAATAAGAAAGAATGCCACAGTTGTCAGAACTACTACTGTCAATTTGAGAAGGAGTAATCGTCACAAGCCCAGTATTCGATAAATTAACAGTACCATTTTCACAACTAGCAATAGGAGCCGTTGCATCAATAACTGTTATTGTAGAAGCACAAGTACTCGTGTTTCCAGAAAGATCAGTGACAGAAAGTACAGCGGTATTTGTTCCTATATCAGCACAAGTAAAGGAAGCATTAGGTAGTCCATTAATAAGGAAACTGTTAATGCCGCAATTATCATAAATAGTATCTGCTAGTGTATTAGCAGGGATTGATGCAAATCCAAGATTAGATAATGGAACGGTAATGTTTTGGCAAGAAACAACGGGAACCATCGTATCAATGACGGTTATTGTTGCAACACAACTACTCGTATTTCCAGAAAGGTCAGTGGCTGTAAGTACAGCGGTATTATTACCAAGGTGACTACAGTCGAAAGTGTCAAGTGTTTGACCGTTAATAAGTAGTGTAGCAATCCCACAATTATCAGAAGAGATTCCCGCAATAAGGTAAGGGGAGGCACTAGCAATACCAGCAGCATTTAATACTAAGTTGCTATTGACACAAGAAATAACAGGAACCATCGTATCGATGACGGTTATTGTTGCAACACAACTACTGGAGTTTCCAGCGAGGTCAATGGATGTAGCTACAGCAGTATTACTACCAAGATGACTACAGTCGAAGGTATCAAGTGCTTGACCATTAATGAGTCGGGTAATAAGCCCCGGACAATTGTCAGAAGATATCCCTGCAATGAGATAAGGGGAGGCACTAGCAATGCCAGCAGCATTTAATACTAAGTTGCTATTGTTACAAGAAATAAGAGGGGGAATCGTGTCATTGACGCATTGGCTAAGTCCAGATAAAGTAAAATAGAGCAGCATAAATAACGTTAGAGTAATTTTCATAGAATAAATTTTTATAGATTTTAATTAAATGTATGTGAAATCAGAATTTCTAATTCTCAGAAAAATAAAGGGCTTCCAGAATAATTGGGGCATTACATTGTTCGCTATTTATTTTTCACGCTCTTATAATGGCTGCTTTTAAAGTAAGGTAACCCATGATTGAAAATTTATTTCAGTAATATGTTTTCTAATACTTAATTAAATTTGATGAAGCGGTCGATTTGTGGTTTACTGAAAATAAAAAAGAGCATCCTAAGATGCTCTTTTACTTTATTTTAAAGATTAAAAAGAAGGTGAGGTTTACATTCCGAATCCACCACCACCTTTAGATAACTCTTGCAATTCTTTTACCGTCATTTCTTCATAACCAGCAGGAATTTCGGAAGAATATTGAATATCTTTTGAAGCTTTAGCATCTACATTTTTTGCGATGATATTCATTTTCATACCTTGCTGAGTGACCTCAATACTCAAAGGATACCCTTTCATACCAGGATATTGCATTTCCCATTGAGAAGTTGCCGTTGGTTGAATATCTTCTGTTACATACATGATAACAGGCTCGGCATCTCCAGCTGTAGAAACCACTTTGTAGCATTTGTATCCAGCAATTTTTTTAGTTTCTTTTTTGAAATATTGGATCTTAGGAGGAGCCGTATTTTGAGATTGCTTTTGCTGATATTCTTTCATTTCCTCTTCATTCATTTTAACAGCAATCTTTTTAGACATCATGTTCATCAACATGACTCCTTCTTTTTTTTCATTATCAAAACAAACATTAGTCGTAACCATACCATTCATCATATTGACATCTGCAATACTTGATGTACCGTTAAATCCGATCTTCATGGTAATGTCA
Organism: uncultured Aureispira sp.; assembly: GCA_937942475.1. Classification (GTDB taxonomy): domain Bacteria; phylum Bacteroidota; class Bacteroidia; order Chitinophagales; family Saprospiraceae; genus Aureispira. The sequence continues at coordinate 8,138 of CALDEP010000114.1, read as the reverse complement.
CCCATCATGGCAGCCATTGGGTTATCACCATCCAATTTCATGTCGTAAGTAATAACGGCATCTTGGACTTTTTTTCCTTTTTGAGCACTACTAGGCGTTATTATAAAAGAGACAAACAAAAGCGTAAAAGCTATAGAAAGTATATTTTTCATTTAGTTAAAAAGTTTTATTTTAGGAATAATGTTTTTGTTCGGGTGTTTTTTATAACAGTACCTTCATTGCTCTATCGAAAACAAAAAAACTAAGGAGCAGTTCATGTTGGAGTATAAAAAGAGCTTAGCGGTAAGAGATGATATACCAAGTTTCATTTCCACCTGTTTTCTTATTGGGTTTGCTTTCATCTATAACAACTCTTACGCCTGATTGAAACTTTCTAGCCATAGCCGTAAATAAGCCTCTGTCCAAGTCACAGGGATAGGGATTGTAACATTGCATGACAATTTTCTTTTCCTCTAAATCATGGCTAAAAATTTTGTAGAAACCAACATAGCCATCTTTATGATTCATATTATAAGCGGTATTAATTAAATGGAAAGCTTTATCAATAGAGTCTATTTCAGGAGGAAATACCGCTTTTTCTGGAATTGATTTACCAAAGTCAAACATGGTGTTAGGACCAAAATCTTTCGCTATTTTTTGATAAATGGCAAGGACTGTTTTAAAGCTATACCAAATATCTGCATCTAGGTTTTTAATTCCTCCTTGTTCTAAAATGTTTAGCATGTTTTTTTGTGCAAAACTAGGCAGATTTGAAATAGAGGTTGATAAGGTTCTACCCAATACCTTAGCGTTAAAATCGAATGGTTCCATTTATATATGATTAGATTTAAAATAAGGTTTTTTGATCGCTCCGCTTTACTTATTGTGAAAATAAAATATACGACTTTTTGCTTGAAATTTATAACTCAGCTAATCTGAACGTTCTTTCTTCTCTTAACGATAAGATATAATATACCAACTTTCATCACCTCCATTTTTCTTGCTAGGTTTGCTTTCGTCCACGGCAACTCTTACCCCCGATTTGAATTTTCTAGCCATAGCTGTAAATAAGCCTCTATCAAAATCACAAGGATAAGGATTGTAACATTGCATAACAATTTTCTTTTCTTCTAAGTCATGACTAACCATTTTGTAGAAACCAAGATAGCCATTTCTATGATTCATATTATAAGCCATATCAATTAGATTCAGCGCACTATCAATACAATCTACTCCAGGAGGGAATTCTGCATTTTCTGGAATAGCTTTGCCTAAGTCAAAAACTGTATTAGGACCATACTCTTTGGATAGTTGTTTATAAAAAGCAATCACTATTTTAATATTATACCAAGCTTCTGCGTCGGGGTTTGGAACCCCTTGCTCTTTTAGAATTTTGAGCATATTTTTTTGGGCATAACTAGGTAATCCCCAAATGGCAGGAAATAATGCTTTCCCCAAAAAATCACTGTCAAAGTCGAACGATTTCATTTCCATAAAGTTATGTTTTAGTTTTTCTAAATAATAGGTAGTAGCTAGAGCACTACTTGGTTTATTTTTGATAATAATAGAGTAATAAGTTAACACATTAAATAGAAAAGCACAAATGTATGCGCTGCTTTTTAACATAAAAAATCTTATTATGATACTATTTATTCAATTTAAAAAACTAAAACAGGACTTATTAAACCTCCTCCCAAGCCTCTTTTAGGAGTGTAAACGTAGCCTTATTCGGCAATTCCAAACCTGGATAGCAAACTTTAGATAAGAAAAGTCCTTGTGGATATGCAGGAGGGATTAATTCTGGACGTTGTTTGTTGATTAAACAAGCTTCAAAGGCTTCTGGACTAAATTTTCCAACGCCAATTTCTAATAATTTTTGGACAATAATTCGGATTTGCCCTCTTAGAAAGCGATTGGCAACAATCTGAAAGCGCAGTTTTCGCTTGTCTTTTGTTTGAAATAAAGTCGCTTTTCTTACCCTACAAATAGTCGTGTTGTGCAAATCAGGTTGCTTGCAGAAGCCTGCATAGTCGTTGTATTTAGGCAATAAATCAACTGCCCTTTTCATAGCGGCAAGGTCTAATTTTTTATCAATATACAAAGAACTCATTTGATCAATAAAAGGATCCTTTTCAGTATGAATAAAATAATCGTAGGTGCGTTCTTGCGCATCAAAACGAGCATGTAAATTATGAGCTGTTGGAATGATATCAAAAATGGAAATGGCTGGCGGCAAGGTTTTATTTAAAATAAATTTTAAATTATCTCGAAGGGGAAATGCCAAGTCAGTATGAAAGAAAAACTGACTGGCATGAACGCCAGCATCTGTACGACCACAGCCAATAATGGTGATGGAGGGTAATTTTAAGACAATTGCCAATTGAGTTTCCAGCACTTCTTGGACAGATAAAACATCAGGTTGGCGTTGCCAGCCGCGATAATTACTGCCACTATAGGCTATATGAAAGAAATAACGTGTCAATAGAAGTAGCTTGAGTCAAGGATTAAAAAATGGATCTTGGAAAACTCCAAGATCCAAGAATATATATTTTACTTTTTATTTTTTTCTGCAACTTTGATTGGAATTCGAATCAAGGTTTTATCTTCTTCCCATAATTGAAACTCTTCTAATTCACCTTTTAAGTTATTATACAACCAAGTTAATAAGGCCAAGTCGTCTAAAAAACCACCGACTAAAAAATCAGGAATTAAATCCAAAGGAGATAAGAAGTATAAAATGGCAGCTAAACTAAGGGCCACATTCTTCTTAGAAATACCAGCATAGTCGCCTTTTAAATAAGCACGAATCATACGAGTTAATACGCCCAAACGCTCTTTGGTATCTTCTGCAAATTCTCTAATCGAGTCGTATTTTTCAAGATGCTCCATAGATTGTTTCAAGACTTTGAAAACAGTCACAGGTTTTTTTAGCAATCGATAGGCACTTTTTACGAAAATTCGATAAAATAAGCTTTCTGATACTTCTCCACCATCATCGTACGTGCTGTGTGAATTTGTTTTAGTGTTTGTTTTAGAATGCTTTTGCTCTTTTTTGTTCTCAGTCTGAGATTTCTTTGTTTTAGCAAATATTGTCTTTATCATATTGTTGGTCATTAAATTTTAGTAGGAATAAATAGTTTGATAAGAGCGATCAATTATATAACTCATGTTACGCAAACAATTGATTCTGTCGATAAAAAATTAATGTTCTTGTATCAAATTGTTCTTAATTCTTAATGCTGAATGTTTAATGTTGAATGCTTTACAGCACAACAAACATTAAAAATTCATCATTTAGCATTCAACATTAAAACAGTCCTTAAATAAGTAATCATGAGTTTAATGCTTAACGAAAAAAAGTCTTGCGTAACATGAGTTATATAAAAAAACGAAGCTCGATTAACAAAAATTGTTCTTTGGCAACTCGTTTCTACGTTCGTTGAAAGAGCTGTCATCATATTCTAAAGACTACTTTTACTGAACTATATAAGTCGAAAAAATTAAGTAGGAAGTCGTAAGTTTCCTTTTGATAATAAACGACTTACGACTTTCTACTTAAAACTTATATCTTGATTCAAGACTGGAAAAAGTAACCTATATTTCAAAAATATAAACGATTTATCAAAAAACCACATTTTAAAGATAACATAATTACTCTATATCTCGTTCCTGCATCCATCCTAATAATTCCTTAAAACTACTTTCGAGTTCTTCCAATTGTGTGGTTTCTATTTGTCCTTTCTGTTGAGCACACATTCGGAAGACCTCAATTTCTTCCATATCTTGTAAACTCTGTAAGTCTTGATAAGCAGCACTATCGGTAGAGCGATTTTGAATCGCCCGTTGATTTAGAATAATAATCTCCGCAGGTTTGTCTTGAATAATTTCTTCCAAGTCACTCAATAAATCAGGCGAATAATGCGCTGTTTCGACTTCGATTTTTAGCCAAGTATCCAAAAGTACCTCGTGATCTAAGTGTTCTAATTTTCCTTTAACATACTCTAAATCTCCTTTATAAGTACGCATTTTACGTTTAAGAGGAACTTTGACAGATTGTTGGTGAACGATTTCTTTAGCGTCAAACTCTACTATACGAACAACTTGAGCGTAATTAAGTTCACTAAAATCCAAAGGAATTAAAGCACCAGAATACCAAATATTGCGACTTTTGTCAATTTGTTGATAACGATGCAAATGCCCTAAAGCCACATAATCAAAGTCTGCCGAAAAACTTTCTGCTTTAATAATATCCAAAGAACCAATGTGAATGCTATTCGGACGATCATCTCGATCACCCCCCGCAGCGTATAGATGCCCTGTAACAAGAACGGGGACATTTTTGCTTTGATAAGGTTTTAAGGCAGTTTCTATTTCTTGATAATGTTGTTGAATGCCCAAGCGAAGATTTTCAACCCGTTCCTCGTAACTTTCTCCCGAAACACTTTTTCGAATATCTTTATCTCTAAGATAGGGAACCGCTCCAACCACCGCTTTTAAAGCACCTTCATCCTTGCCTCTAATTTCAATAATTTGAGCAGCTCTATCGTCCGAAATATGTCCAACAACATGTACATTCAAGAGTTTAAATAACTCTTTGGACGCCTCCAACATATTGGCAGAATCGTGGTTTCCAGCAACAATGACAATATCTTCACAACAAGTATTGACCAATTGTTTTAGAAAATTGAAATACAATTTTCGAGCATAATTAGGTGGGCTATCTGTATCAAAAATATCTCCTGCAACAATCAATAATTCGATCTCTTCTTTGATAATATACTGCACCAACCAATGCAATGCCGCACGATGTTCTTGCTCTCTGTTTCGGTGAAAAAACTTCTGACCCAAATGCCAATCTGCTGTATGTAATACTTTCATGAGTCTAGGTTTCGTTTAATACTTTGGTATCAAAATCATAAATAACGGCATATTTCTCCCGAGCATATTCCATAAAGTACCTTAAATTTAGTCCTTCTCCTGTAATGCGTTGGCAAAGTTCTTCAGAAGTATATTTTTGACCATGTTGATGAATGTGGTGCCGCAACCATTCTAACAAAGGCGTCATATTTCCTTCTGCAATTTGTATCTCCAAATTAGGAATATCTTCTTTTGCTTTGGAATAAAACTGAGCAGCATAAAAGCTACCTAAGGAATAAGTAGGGAAGTAGCCAAACAAACCTTCTGCCCAATGAACATCCTGAAGCACGCCATAAGTAGCATGAGGTACTTCTATGCCCAAAAATTCTTTGTATTTTTTATTCCAAGTAATATCCAAGGTTTCTACTTCATAGGTGCCATCAATAAGCCCTTTTTCAATTTCATAACGAATAAGAACATGCAAATGATAATGAATTTCATCGGCAATGGTTCGCAAATAATTCGGCTCTAATTGATTGATTGCCTTATAAAATTGTTCCACTGTAATATCGCCCAAAGCCTTGGGGAAAAGCTCCTGCATACGAGGGAAATTTGTCTTCCAATAGGCTAAACTCAAACCAACTTGATTTTCCCACAACCTAGATTGAGATTCATGAATCCCCAAAGAGGTCGGCATTCCCAAAGGAAGCCCATAATATTTGGCAGGAAGCCCCATTTCATAGAGTGCATGACCGCCTTCATGAACACAACCGCCAATCATTTCAATTGGATTATCTTCCTCTATTCTAGTTGTAATACGGACATCTTTAGAAGAAAAAGCTGTGGTGAAAGGATGTTCAGAAATGTCCTGACGTCCAGCCTCAAAATCATAGCCCATTTGAGTCAATAATTCAATCCCAAAATCCCATTGTTTTTGTTTGTCATAATGACGATTTAAAAACGCTTTTTCACTGGGCTTTCCTTTTGCTTTAATCTCTTGGGTGAAAGCGACCAACTGTTGGCGAACGTCCCCAAACAAAACATCTAATTGCGCTACTGTCGCTCCTTTTTCAAATTCATCAATCAAAGCATCATAAGGATGTTCTTCATAACCAAGCAGCTCTGCTTTTTCTTTGAGCAAGTCAATCATAACACTTAGCTCATTTTTGTAAAGGGCATAATCTTTTGCTTTTCGAGCTTTTAGCCAAGCCTGAAAGGCATTGGTTCTAGCCCTAGAAAAAGCGGTGACAAACTCGGTGGACAGCTTTTTTTCTGTGTTGTAAAGTGCTAGACTTAATTCAACGTTTTTTGCTTCGTTTTCTGATAATTCTTGACGATTGGCATTTAGATGAATGAGCAGTTCGCCAAGTTCGGAACTGGTTGCCCATCCATGAGCAGTTGCAGATAGAGTAGCGATTTGTTGTCCACGCAATTGAGCGCCCTTGGGAGGGGCGTTTACTTCATTGTCCCAATGCAAGAGGGCAAGGGTGCTGTTTAGGTCTTGTATTTTTTGTAAATGGACAACATACTCTTCGTATTGTGTTTTTATTATAGACATTATTTTGTAACTATTTAGACGTAGTGTAGGGGAATTGATAGGCAAAAAAAACTTAGTACATCGTGCATTACGTAGTAATCTGGCACTTGATAAAGCTTAGGTTATTTATCAAGTTGTCAGCAGTTTAGTAACTTATTTAGCCGCCGTAGAGGTAGCATCTTGGAAGGCATGCAAAATAATCGTTGCCCAGCCCATGATAAAAAATAAGCCTCCTATTGGGGTAATTGGACCAATAACTTTAGTCCAATTTTGCAAGGATAGTAATTCCTTACAAGCCAAAAGGTAGATTGAACCCGAAAAACAAAGGATTCCCAAGATGAAAAATACAGCTCCACGATACAACCAAACTGGCTTTGAAGAAAGGCGACTCGCCATAACCACCACCAGCAAGGTAATGGTATGATAATAATGGTATTGAATCCCTGTTTGATAAGTATTCAACTGGCTTTCGCTTAGCTTATTTGCCAAAGCATGCGCACCAAAAGCTCCTAAAATGACGGCCAAAATGCCTAGTATTCCGGAAATGATTAAAAGTTTTTTGTACATAATCGTTTTCTAATTTATCAAAAGAACTTCGAGGATTTTTTACTTTTAAACGGTGAAGCTAAAAGTAAGATTTAAAACAGTCTGATTATTAGGTCTTTAGCTGGGTAGTGGGGATGCTATTAACCATCAATTTAATGCAGTTTTTCCACGAAATAAATTTAAACTAGTTTTTAATATAAGTTTTTTTTTAAGAATAATTTAGACAAAAAATTAAGATTCTAAGGTTCCTAAACCTTCTCGAATTACTTTTGGGAAATCTTCTGTACAATCGACAACGGTTGAAGGAACATTACCACCAAAACCACCATCAATCACAACATCGACCAAGTTTTTGTACGCTTCATAAATCTCATAAGGATCGGTTGGGTAAGGCGTAATGTCATCGTCATCATTGGTAATAGAAGTAGACATAATTGGATTTTCTAGACCAGCAACTAATTGTGTAACAATTGGGCTATTGGGCACTCGAATACCAACATTTTTTCGATTGTTCTTGAGCATCTTTGGAACTTGATTACTCGCTTTTAGAATGAAGGTAAATGGACCAGGAAGATTTTTTCGCATGGTTTTATATACACCACTGCCAAAAGGTTTGGTGTAAAAAGCAATATTACTCAAATCAGAACAGATAAACGAAAAATTAGCTTTTTGAGGCTTGATGCCTTTGATGCGACAAATGCGCTCAACGGCTTTGCTGTTGGTAATGTCGCAACCCAAACCATATAACGTGTCGGTAGGATAGATGACCAAACCTCCGTTTTCAATAATTTTAGTAACCTGTTTTATTTTGCGTTCCTCTGGATTTTCGGGGTGTATTTCTAAGAATAATGCTGACATAATATGTTATTTTTATAGGGAAACAAAATTGGATTTATTGATGAATAAAACCATGAAAAACAGGTGTTGCAGGACCACACAACCAAATGTCATAAAATAAATGCGCTCGATGTTTAAAATGAACGTTTAATTTTCCTCCTTTGGTTTGAATATGAACAGGGATAGGGGAATTGCCTTTTGAATATTCCAAATGATAAGCCAAGGCAGCAGCCGTGACACCTGTTCCACAAGATAAAGTTTCATCTTCTACTCCACGTTCGTAAGTTCGCACAGAAAACCTATCCGATGCTAACTGTTCTACAAAGTTTACGTTCGTTCCTTCATCAAAATAAGGTGCTCCTCGGCGGACACTCCTACCTTG
>CALDEP010000113.1 GCA_937942475.1 uncultured Aureispira sp. | reverse complement strand
ATGGCTGCTTGTGCTACACGATTACTGATTTGGACGAACAAATCGAAAGAAGTGACCTTATTTTTATAGGAACGGTTGATACTGTTTTTGAGAATTATTATGAAACAAACAAACTCGTTTATCTAGTTCAGATTGAAAAATATTACAAATCAAACTATTCCAGTTACTTTACTGCTGATGCTGTTTTCATTACGGGCACCTCTTCCTGTGCTAAAAACTTTCACAAAGATTCTACCTATCTAATCTATGCAAGGGATATTGGCTATTTCAGTACGGTTCATATGTGTTCTAGAACTAATTTCGTCTCCACCCCAATTGCTAAAAAAGACATTGCTTTATTACAAAGAAAATTTGAGCCCAAAAGACCAGCAACTAAAATCACACAGAAGATTTTGCAGCAAATTCAGCATCAAGCCAAAACGGATGCGTTGAATAAAAATTTACAAGTCTTATTAGATCAATCAGCACTAGAGCATTCTGCCTTAAAAAGAAACAATAGAATATCTTTTTTAGTCCTCTTTTTGATCTTAGTTTCAATCTTTTTTTTCTTCTTTAAAGCTCGTTCTAAAAAGTAAAAAAATCTTATTTCTATTCATAATCTATAGCCGTTCCAGAAGCCGTTACCATTAGCATTCCCTTTCCTACTGTTTCATAATCCAAATCAATTCCAATGACCCCATTAGCACCTAATTCGGCTGCGTTTTCGCTCATTTCTTTTAGAGCAATTGCCTTAGCTTTGCGTAATACTTTTTCATAAGAACGAGCACGTCCACCAACTATATCTCGAATAGCCGAAAAGAAATCTTTAAATATATTGGCGCCAATAATCGTTTCACCAGAAACAATACCGATGTATTCTTTAACCGTTTTATTTTCTAAGGTACTAGTTGTTGTCATTAACATTTTTGAATGGATTTTAGGGTTATCAAAATTATCGAATCACAGCAATAGATTTTTTCCAAATCTTTGTTTCATTTTGAATCGACAGGAAGTAAATTCCACTTATATCAACATCTAAATCCAAAGAATAAGTTCCATTTTTTTCTTTTATAATCCTACTTTGAAGCAATTTCCCTGTTGAATTGTACACCTTTATCTTTACATTTTCACTAGATAATCCTTGGAAATCAAGCGTCAACAAACCATTGGTTGGATTAGGATAAACATGCACCATTTCATCTGCTGCTTCAATCAAATCTACCTCAGAATAAACGGTAAAAGGCAAGGTGCAATTGACATTATTTTTCACTTCACACCAGCGTGCTGTAAATTCCTGCAAGTACAAATTTGCAATATCAGCGTCGTGAATAATCAAGGTATTTTCATCATTACGCTCCTCGGCTGCTGTCGTCCAATTGTGAGAACCTGTTACCACCAAAGGATCAGAATTAATGTCTCCAGCATCCACGACTGCATACTTATGATGCAAGGTTGTCGCATGATTATCTGCCAACAAATTAACCCCCTGCCCTGTCAACCAAGCATATTCAGAGCCATTATCATTAATATTTTCCATAATGCCATGCTCCAAAGTACCTGCCTGATGCTCGTTTCGCATCACTGTCCCCAACTCATTTCTAGTATAAGACAGCATACAAAATTCAATGTCATGATCTGCTGATAATAAGCTAGCTTCTATTTCATCTGTTGTATGATCCGAAGGCGAAAAATAAGACTCCACCGTTCGTCCTCCAATATTAAAAGTATGTGGTGTATTGTCCAATTTTTGCGAGCCAACCTTTGAATTAATCGTATCAAAACTTGCGGTACTAGTTCCCCACATTTCTTCAAATTCCAAGACATAAGCCTGCGCCAAAGCTTGATCTTGTATTAAGATAGAATTGTTATAATTGGTATACATATCCGTATACGTCCAGTTGCAAGAGCCTGTCCAAACCCAAGAATCATTGACACTACTAGCATCAATAACCATAAATTTATTGTGCATCAAATCGGCTGCATTTGCATACAATACAGGAAAAACTGGTGATGGACTCAAGGCGAAATTACTAGTAAAAGAGCCACTATTGGCAATGTAGCGGACTTGTATCCCGCTATTTTCTGCATTCTCTAAAGCCGTTACAATCGCACTTCTCGTATTATTAAACACCGCAACATCTATCGTACTTGTCGCTTGATTTATTCTACTAATAATCTCACTTTCAATGTTGCCACCTCCTGTAGCAATATAAGGCACACTACCATTAGAATACAAAGGATCAATCCCTTGGTTAAACATAATTTCAATGACGCCTGTAGAATTTGATTGTGTACTATAATATCCAAGTGTTCCCCAAAGCGTATCTACTCCATTCGCCATAAATGGACGCGCATAATAAAACGTGGTCGCCTGTAGGTTAGGAATGGTCACTTGATGTGCTGTAAGACTTTTTGCATTTGCTTGTTGAATGCCTATTTCTAAATCTGGTGTTAAACCATATTGTACCCCAGCTTGTCCCTCAAAGTTACTCTCCCAAGAAAGTTGAAAACTATGTTTTGTTATCTCCGCTTGTTGGAGTTTATGAATTTCTTTTTGGGCAATTAAAAAAGAAGGGAATACCAGTATTAAAAGTAAAAATTGCTTCATCTTGTTCTGTTAAAATTTATGTTGAAAGATTAGTGTTGACTCCTTTTCTTATATTAGGAAGCTGTAAGACCTTCCACATGTAAAATTTGTACTATTTTTGTCAAGAAAAAAAAAAGCCGCCCTTTAATTTACATCAAGTTATTTTGAATCGTTATAATAAGACCAGTATTTATCTAAAATAATTCTATTTATGAAAACGTATTTCCTTTTATTCCTGCTTTTTGTTCTATCTAACACTACTTATTCACAAGCTTTAAGTACCGAATGGGTCAACTCTATCCCTGGAGATGCCTTTGAACAGAACAGCAGCATAGCGCAAGCACCTTGTGGCGATATTTATACCGTTGGTTATTTTCAAGGGACTTCCTTTGGTACTCTTAATAATGTAGGTTCAGAAGATGGATTCATTTCCAAATACAATGAACAAGGGCAACTTTTATGGGTCAAACAATTGGCTGGATCAAGTACGGACCGCATCAATGGAATTACAATTGGTACGGATAATGAGATTTATATTGTAGGAGAATTTAGAGGTAAGTTCCGTTATAATACCGATAGCTTAGTTAGTTTTGACCAATTGGATGTCTTGGTCGCAAAGATAGATAGTTCTGGAAATTTTCAATGGGCGACAAGTGCGACAGGTTGGGGATATGAAAGTGCTTATGACATTAGTTTATCTCCTAATGGGAATCTTTTGGTAACGGGTTATTATGAAAACAACCTAGATTTTGGTTCTTTCAACCTAATTGCCAACAACTTGAGAGACATTTTTATTATGGCACTAGACCAACAAGGGAATCCACTTTGGCTAGAAAGTTTGAGTGGTCCAGGTGTTGAATACGGTCGTTCAATTGCCACAGATACTAGTAATAACATCTACCTTACAGGCGTTTTTAGAGACTTTTTGTATCCTAATGGAGGTACGCTTGCTGGTTTTGGGAGTTATGATGCTTTTTTAGCAAAATATGATGCAACAGGGCAATTGCTATGGATTAAAGCGATGGGCGGTCCTAGTGCCGACGAAGGTTATTATGTTAATGTTGATAACAAGCAAGATATTGTCCTCGTTGGTTGGTACGATCGCTCCATGCAAATTGACACCTTAACCCTTAGTGGCTCGAAGGAGGAAGATGGTTTTGCGGCAAAATTTGCTCCTAATGGAGATTTAATTTGGGGCATTCCACTAGCAGGATCTTTCGACGAGCGTGTTTATGCGGTTGATTTTGATCAAAATGATGATATTTATTTGTTGGGAACCGTTGATAGTTTGTTGGTCATTGATGGCGATTCCTTAACCAATCGTCACTTAAATCGCCCCACTGACATTTTTGTTATTAAATTGGATAGTGATGCCAATTACAAATGGGGACAAACTTTGGGGCATTATTACAATGACTTTTGTTATGATTTAGTCGTCCAAGATCCTACGACACTTTATGTTGTGGGGAGTTTTCAAGATACCTCTATTTTTGTCAGTGATACTTTAATTAGTCAAGTTGGTTACGATGTATTTCTTGGTAAATTTAATGTAGATACAACTGTATCCATTCAAGAAATTCCAAATCAACTTTTTTCTGATGTCCCTCAGGTAAAGCTTTATCCCAACCCTGCCATCAAAGGCAAAAGCACGCTAGAATATACCTTGACTCAAGAAACAGATGTTGTCATTAGCCTTTATGATCTTTTAGGGAAAGAAGTTTATAATATCACGCTTAAAAATCAAGCTATAGGCTTGTATCAAGCAAACATTCAGCTTCCTAAAGCAGCAGCCGTTTATTTGGTTCGGTTGGAGACTAAGAGTGGGGTTCAGGTTTTGAAATTGGTTCGTCGATAAAATTCATTTTTCTTTTGTAAAAATACAAACTAGAGTATTTTATATTGTATGAATAATACGCTTCTAAAAGCCCTTGTAAGCATCGTTTAGTTTCACTTAAATAAACATAAAATTTTAATGGGATTTCAGAAAATTAAATTTACAAATGCTGAGGGGCAACAACTATCTGCAAGATTAGATCTTCCTGATAATCAAAGCCCAGAAGCCTATGCTATTTTTGCACATTGTTTTACATGTAATAAAAACTTAACGGCTGTTCGAACCATCTCAAAAGCCTTAACTAGCAATGGTTTTGGTGTATTACGATTTGACTTTACAGGCTTGGGAGAGAGTGAAGGCGATTTTGCAGACACCAATTTTTCTTCAAACGTTGAAGATTTAATTGCCGCTAGTGCCTATTTGGAACAAGAATTTGAAGCACCAAAACTTTTAATCGGGCATTCTTTAGGTGGAGCTGCTGTCATTTTTGCAGCAAATACCCTTCCTTCGGTTCTAGCAGTAACAACCATTGGGGCACCTTCTTCCCCACATCATGTACAACATTTGATAAAAAGTAATCTTGAAGAAATTAAAGCCTCTGGTCTTGCAAAAGTTATGATTGGAGGGCGAAGTTTTTCCATCAAAAAACAATTCTTAGATGACATCAATTCAAAAAACTTAGCTACTACAGTCAAGCATTTCAAAAAGTCCTTGCTTGTGATGCATTCACCCCAAGATAAAACGGTTGGTATTAAAAATGCTTCAGAAATATATTCCGCAGCCATGCATCCTAAAAGTTTTATTTCTTTGAATGGAGCCGATCATTTATTAAGTAATAAGGAGGATTCTTTTTATGTCGGCAATCTGATTGCCAGCTGGGTTACACGCTATATTAAGTCTTCAAGCAAAACACCTAATGAATAGATAGATCTTTTTTGGAGCCTTGCTCTTTGTTTTATGAAGTATCTGAAGTATTAAGAATCAAACAAGGAAATATTTTAACTCGATAACTAACCTAAAAGGAATTATACACTGAAGTTGCTTAGAATAATACTTCGTGCATTTTTTGTTTTTAGCGATGCTGAGCCTTCGGTTTCTATCGAAAAAGCAAAAAAACATCTATGCATCTATTTGATTACCAGCATTTTAGTTTAACGAGAGTCAGAAAGTTATTTTACTGATAATCAAATAGATACGATTTATGCACGAAGTATTGTTAGAATTAAGTAATCATTAAATGTGCATCCTATTTTTTAGTATGCTGTTGAGTGATTTATTGAAACACAATGCGCCTTAATTGAAATAGGAGACTTAGCTTCCTCCTCATTCACACCTTATCAAGATAAGAACAGAAGGGTAGAAAGGTATCATTTTATATTTCGATGATTTTGTTTCTCGGATAAATGGTGTCAGGGCGATGCCCTTGGTGGTGTCAGGGCGATGCCCTTAGAGGTGGTGTCAGGGCGATGCCCTTTTTAAGAATGTTAAACTTAGTTTTAAAAAAAAACATATTATTAAAAATTGTTAATTACAAACAACTTCACCAAAAATTTATGGAAATTATAATAGAAGGCTTTCAAATAGTAGCTGAAAT
>CALDEP010000112.1 GCA_937942475.1 uncultured Aureispira sp. | reverse complement strand
TGGTAAACTACCTCAAATTCTTCGCAAATCACCATCATATCTTCTTCAGGAAGTTCTCCAAAAGCAGCTAAATCATTGCTGAAAAAATCCCAATGGGTCTTTTTCCAATGCGCTAAGCTTTGGTCCCCTTCTCCTTCTTTTACAGCATAATCGTCCGATATTTCGTTAAAAGGTACGATATCTACTTCTGTTGTACGAATAATACATTGTGCTTCTCCAGCCCAATTGGTAATAATCGCCAAGTCGTCCGCTGCGGGTACAGGTACTTGATAATGTAAATAAGAAGCCAAAGCTCCAGAAGAAGCTGTTTTTAAGCCTGCTGTAATCAACATGGCACAAGTATCAGCATGCTCTTTGTTGATGCCTAAATAAAAAGAATCAGGCATTGAGGTGTGACTGTGCTCGATGTTATCGGCAACAAAAGAAAACCATAGGGCGGGTACGGATTTGTGTATCTGATCTGTCATTTTTACTAAAAGATAAAGCGTACAGGCTAATAAGTTCTGACTAACAAACTAAGATGTAAATCTATTTTAAATTTAAAATAAGATCATTTCGTTTTTAGATATTAGACCGCCTTGCTTTTAGATTTTAGACCCTATAACCGCTTTATAGGAGCTAAAATCTAATAAGTGCTAGGCGAATTCTATTACTTTATTAGATCTAAAAACTTTTATCCTGTACATAAAAAATATAAATAAATTATTTCATGGTGCCATTCAAAATAGCTTTGGCAATGTTTTTTACTTGAGCTGGAAAATCTTTACTGATAATCCATTTTAAAGTTTGAGGATTTTTATACGCTTCTTGTCCTTTGTTTGTTCCAAAGTTGAAAATGATAATACCTTCCGAATTTCTGCTAAAACGTCCTGTAAAATCGACATTCTTATTATCAGAAATAAAATCGTGAATGGCTTGCATATCATTTTTGACAGGTGCAGGCGTTACGACATCGTCTCTGTCTATATAATCAACCCCTTCATAACGTTGTAGTTGTCCCCAGAAAACATCAGCAGTTGCTTTGGTGTCAGCCATGGCGTCATGTGCGTTTTCCAACTCTGTACCACAATAGAATTTCAAGGCTGCTTTGAGCGTTCTAGGTTCCATTTTGTAGAAAATTTGCATGGCATCAATCAGGCGACGCCCTTTCATAGAAAACTCCATTCCAATACGTCCAAATTCTTCAATTAACATTGGGATATCAAAACGTTTAGAATTATAACCTGCTAAATCTGCCTCTTCCAAGAAATCCATGAGTTCTACCGCATATTCTTTAAATGTAGGCTTATTGCGAACCATGTCGATTGTAATCCCGTGCACTTTTAGCGCATCTGGCTTAATGGGATATTGAGGATTCATCAAGATGTTTTTCTCAATTGGAGTACCGCCATCTTTAGGGTATTTAATCATTGCAATTTGCATGATTCTATCTCTAACAACATCTGCTCCAGTAGCTTCTATATCAAAAAACACGAGGTCTCTATCTAGGTTGAAATTCATAATTGTCTCTATTTAAATTTTAAATTAGAACACCGAAATCTACTTAAATGTTCGTCTAGCTCTTCTTAAAAATAGTATGGTAACCAATAAAAATAAGGATAAGCCGCAAATGTACCATAAATTTCTATAAAATGGGCGACCTATATCTAATCTATTTGTATTACCAACTAAAATATAGCCTGACCAAAAGTAGGGGTGTGCCCCAAAGGCAGAAGCTTGCTCTATGTACCGTTGTTTGGCAAGTTGTAATGCCTTGTGTTTGGGAGCTGTTCGTAATTCTTGATAAAAGTCCTGAATAAGTTGATTACTAGATTGGTCGTTAATTTGCCAAAGTGTGGTCAAGATACTAGGAACTCCTGCATACATAAAATCCCTAGCCAAGCTCATCGTTCCTTCTCCTTTTTGCCAATAACCAATGGCTGTTTTGCAGGCTGAAAGGACAACAAAATCAGCATGGAGTGGCAATTGTACAATCTCATGAGGATGTAAGACAGCAGAAAAGCTATCCTCAGATTCTTGTGTGAAAAATAGTTTTGCTTGTTGCAATTCATGATTGTCAGCATAGCCATGAGAGGCTAGATGTAAGATACTAAAGTGATTGCTTTGTTCTTGAAATGCTTTTTTAGAAGCTTCTTGATTGTAATAATAAGCACCCGAAAACTCTTTCTCTAAAAATTTTACTTCTTGAATATTTGCTTTCAGAATGGAGAGCTTAGAATTGTTTTCATAACTAGGGGCAAAGCCTAATATTTGGCTGTTTTCCTGATTTTGATGTTGGTATTGTTGATAATAGTAAGCCGTCGCAGAATAAGCGTAACTAATGGTGTGTTGATACAAGGCATACTGTAATTGATGATAACCCCTTGCTTTGGGAAAGGATTGAGTGGTTAAGGTTTCAAAAGGAAGGTAACTGAGTTGACCATCAGGGATAATTAACAGCTCTGAACTAGAAGGCTGAGGAATTAAAGTTTTGTACAAGGTAAATGCTGCTTGGTCAAATTCTTGACAAGAACGCTCCAATTTGAGCTTGCTTTCCTCCAAGTTGAGTAGGTATTTGGAGAAGCTCGCAATATCCGCTTCAAATTCTAAACCGACCTGTTGTAATTGGGTGTGTCCTGCTTGAATGTTAAAAATGTAAATATAATTTTCACCATAAAAATAATTAATAACAGTTTGCTCTTTTGAGAGCTGTTTTTGTAATAGGGATAATTGAATTGGGCGATGATATTGCAATGCCTGATAGGTTTTATCTTGATGTTGCTCATAGGTTTTATGGGCGCTAAAAAGTTCCTCTTGAAGCTGTGTCGCAAGAACTGCATGTTGTTCTTGTTCTGCTTTTTTCCACTTTTGTTCCAAGAAATGAATCTTCGCCAAGCTTTTTTCTTGCGTTTGATAAGAACTATCTAGATGTTTGTTTTGCCAATGATCTTGCTTAATTTGAATGGATAATAGCACTGCCTTGTTGTATTCCATCAATTCAAAGGCCTTGTTCAAATATGCAGGATTGGGTTTTTGTTGATAGAGTTGATAACAAAGTTCGATACCTCTTTCACAAACTTTACGCAACTGTTCCACCAGGTTTTGTTTGTCAGTTAAATAACGAACATTCGTTTGTGTCAAAGCAACAATTGGTGGAATTTCATCTAAGCGCAAAAATATTTTTTCTTGCTCTTTGAGCTCTAGGTCAAGACTAATGTACAATTGATGTTCAAGAATACCTAACATTAATAATTGATCTAGTGGACGGTTCTTGAGTAGATTACTTTGGTAGGCTTTTGTTGTGTAATAATTTGCTTGTAGAGTCAATTTTTGTGCTTGAAAAAGATAAGCCATGTCCAAATACATCTCCGCCAAATCAGGGTGTTGCGAACCAAAGTGTTTTTCTTGAAGTTTTATAATTTTCTTCAAGACCTGCTCTGACTTTTTATAGGCTTTTTGTTGTCGATGCAATTTTGCCAACCGCCAAAGGGGAGCAATTGTTTTAGGATGATTTGCTCCAAATATATCTTGATAAATGGCTATAGATTTTTGCAAATGAGTGTCAGCTGAATCAGCTTCTTCCATAATATGAAAGGTTCCTCCAATGTAATTGTGCGAAGAAGCAATTAAAGGATGTTTTTGTTGATAAGTATTTTGTAAAATATGGAGTGTTTTATAATGATAACTTAACGCTTTTTGATAATGACCTAGTTGATAATAACAATTTCCGATATTGGTATAGGTAACGTGCAACGAAAAATGGTTTTCATGGCGTAAACTTTTGCGAAGCGTGGCGATTTTTTGATAATAGGCGAGTGCTTCCAGTACCGCTTTTTGCTGAAATTTAAGTGCGGCTAAAGAATTATATATCCTAGCCAATAATTCTTTATCGAGACTAGATTCAAATTGATCGTAGAGTTTTTCTGCGACTAAAAAATTGATTTGTGCTTGGTTGTATTGACCTAGTTTTACATAAATACTACCCAATAAAATTTGTAATTTAATTACAATAGTAGGTTGTTTTTTAGAAAGGGTTTTGCAAACGGCTATCGTTTGCAAACTCAGCTGAGTGGCAGCCTCGTAGTCTTCGTGCAAATAATAGGTTTGCGCTAAAAAACGGCAAAGGTTCAAGCTTTCGATATGATTTTTCCCTAAGATTTCTGTATAAATAGCTAAGGCTTTTTTTCCTAAAGTTAGAGCCTCAGAATAAGCAACTAGTGCTCTATGTAAACTAGCAATGTTAAAGTAGGCTTCTGCCAATTTCTCTTTGTCTTCGATGCTTTGTTGTATGGCCACCTCTTTTTGAGCAGCCTCTAGTGCTGCCGTATAATTGTGTTCTTTGGTGTATAAATGAGTCAGTTGACGATAGGTCTGTGCTTTATCTTCTATGCTAATTAGTGGATCCTTTAAGGTTTGATATAGGGTTTGAATCGTCTTGTCTTGTGCCAAAGACGTTGAACTAAAAAACAATAAAAGTAAGGGAATAAGAAGTCTTTGCAAGAAGTGTTTCATTGGATGTTATGAGATTTTACCTTGTCAAAATTATAGAAGACTAACAAAGTCTAATCTACGAAGTATTAAATATATATAGGCGTACAATTCAAATAAAAAATATTACATGGGAATATCTTTTTGCTCAGAACTGCTTTTAATAGAATAGAAATTGGTCAAAATCTTCTTCATTCTATGGGTAAACGATTATATTTACAGTAGAATCCTTTAAATAAATGGGCTTATTCCTTTTTTCGGTTAAAAGGCTCCTTATTAGATGGATAAAATAAAATGCTTCAAAGGATGTTTTTATAATAAAAAAAATCTAGAAGTTTTGATATAATATATTCTATAGAATTCATAAAATACTCTTTATAGCATGTCTAGAAAACAATTTAAAGTTTCCGGTAGTACACATGAGAAGAAAGTCTCTAAAAAAGAGCGCCAACAATCAGCAAAAGAACAACGTTCACAATTACCTGTAGAGGAAATTGTTGTAACAGAAGAAGAAACGGTTCAGATTAAAAACTTAGCCTTATATTCTGTGATAGGGATTGGGGTTATTTTGGCTTTAATGTATTGGATTTTTATATCGGGATTATAAGAAATTATCCGAATTCTTAAGCTAATCTGTTTTGCTTTTCACACAAGGTACATCTTATTCATTGAGGTGTACCTTGTGTATCTTACACCACATATTTTATATTATCAACGTGAGTCAACCAGTCCAAATTAATAATCAACGCGAATTTCAAGAAATTTATCACAAACATTTTAACGGTTTGGCGAACTATGCGTACTCCGTTCTAAAAGATAAGGATGCTGCTAAAGATGTGGTTCAAGATGTGTTTCTAGACCTTTGGAACAAACGAGAAACCTTATCTATTCAGACCTCTCTAGAAGCTTATTTGGTTCGTGCGGTGAAATTTAAGTCCATCGACTTTATTCGAAAAGATAAAACCAAGCAGCAATATGTTGCAAAGATGACACCTTCTAGCGTGCCAATGACAGAAGATCATAATGATAATGATGATGAGCAAACAGCCAACCGAAAAAAGCAACTTTCTTATGCAATTGCCCAATTGCCAACCAAATGTCGCCAAGTTTTTTTATTGAGTCGATTAAGTGGATACACTTATAAAGAAATTGCTGAAGAAATGAATATTTCCCCCAAAACGGTAGAAAATCAAATTTCCCGTGCCTTAAAGTTGTTGCGTCAAAAAATATCCGATTTAGCGGTTCTTGTACTTTTTTTCTATTTTTTATAAATTCTTTAGGGAACTTGTCTTTTATAGACGACTACTTAGTAAAGAAGTATATTAAAATATAACAATTGATTCGATTCTAGAATCTGTTGATCAAAGAAATAAGCTACCAGATAGTATGCTTAATGACGCATATAAAACTAAAATTAAATGGAACATATATACACTGTTTTACCTAAATATTTTAACAAGCAGTCTACTGCCGAAGAAAACAAGCTAATAGAAGCTTGGAGAAAAGAAAATCCAGCAGAATTTAAGGAACATAAAGCCATTTGGAAACTGACAGAAAATGTTGAATACATTGAGTTTGATTCTAAGGCATCTTGGAATGAATTACAGCCTCGTTTGAGTACGACTTCTTCTCAAGGAAAATCAGAAACGAAAGTTATCGGACTTGCCTTGTGGAAAAAAATCACCGTTGCTGCTGTCTTAATTATTGTTGCTGTATTTGGAATTAACCAGTTTAATAACCAGGATGTAATCGCCGAAGGCGATTTTTTTGCAGAGGGTTTGAATACCGAATTTATAACAGAGACAAGAGGCGTCGAATTATTAGCAGCATCTAATGTCGTTGAAACTTCTCTTGAAAATGGAGATGGAATTTGGTTGAACAAGGGAGCTGAAGTAGAAGACATGGGGGCAAAAGAAGGTGCCTATAATGTCAAAGTTCGCAAGGGAGAAGCCTTTTTTGATATCAACTCTAGAAAAGATAAAAAAGCGCCATTTTTTGTGCATACTTCTAATGCTGCTGTTGCTGTTGTTGGAACACAATTTACGGTTACCAGCAAAAAAGAACAAACCATTATTCGCGTGGTAGAAGGAGTTGTGGAAGTCATGGCTTCGGACATTAATAAAATAAAACTTAAAGCAGGAGAGCAAGCGATTATCTCAAAAGGAAATATTAATAAAATTAAAGAATTTTCACCTAATTTCCTAGCTTGGAAAACAGGTGCTTTTAAGTTTGAAGCCACTTCGATTCATAAAGTAGCTCTGTTATTACAAACCTATTATGAGGTAGAAATTGAAGTCGAAGAAGGAACAACTGGAACGCCTTCAGGTGAATTTCCAGTAATGGACGTGGATAATTTATTACAATCTATAAGCTTGGCTTCTGGTTTGAAATTAGAAGTGGTAGAGGCGAACAAAAAGTATAAAATTTCTAATCAATAGTTTTTGATTCTTTATTATAAGAAAACAAGAAAGCACTTTCCAAATAAATCTGGAAAGTGCTTTTTTATGTTTTAGCTTGATCTTCTAAAGCTTATTTCCTCTGTACAGGACAAAATTTGTAATAAGAAAAAATATAGCCTCTGCTTAGCTATTTTTAGATCTTAGATTCTAGACTTTATTAAACTTAATAGGGTCTAGCATTTAACAGCAACGAGATCTAGCATCTAAAAGCGAAGCGATCTAAACAGTTCTATTGGATAGATTTCTCCTCTGAATAATTGTCTAATCATTTTTTGTCCTGTACTCAGTACACTGTGTAAAAAGTTATCAAAACAATACTTATCTTGTTTTCAAAAAGAAAACAGATGAAAAAACAACACGTTCAACTAACAGATACTGATCAAGATTATTTAAGAAAATTATTGTCAAAAGGAACTTTGTCGGCAAAAAAGCAAAAACGAGGACAAGCCTTGTTAGAATTAAATAAAGGAGCAAGCTATAAAGGAGTTTCAAATTTAATAGATGTAACTGCTGTTACAATATCTATTTGGGCAAAAAAATATAAAGAAAATGGACTAACATTTTTAGAGGACAAGCCTCGTACAGGTCGCCCAGTAGGATTAAGTGGAACAGATCGTGCAAAAATAACAGCAATAGCCTGTAGTGAACCTCCAAAAGGGTACGCAAGATGGAGCTTACGTTTGCTAGCCGATAAATTAGTAGAACTAGAGATAGTTGAAAGTATTTCTTTCAAGCAAGTAGGTCTTGTTCTAAAAAAAATGAATTGCAGCCTCACAGAAAGCGACAATGGTGTATTCGAAAAGTAACAGCAAGGTTTTTAGCCCGTTTGGAAATTATTCTTCGCCTATACTTATTGCCTTATGATGAGGAATATCCAGTAATTTGTTTTGATGAGCGTCCCTGTTTTTTAATAGGGGACACTATACAAAGTTTACCAATGCAACCAGGTCAAGTGGCAAAAGAAAATTATGCCTATAGTAAACATGGTTCATGTTGTGTCTTAGCTGCCATCGAACCATTAACAGGAAGTAGATTAGCACACGTCAGAACAAATAGAAGAAAACAAGAGTTTGCAAATTTCATGAAAGAGCTAAGTGCTCAATACCCTAAGGCGGAAAAAATAAAAGTAGTATTAGACAACTTAAATACACATGGATATTCTGCTTTTTATGAACAATTTGATGCAGAAGAAGCAGCTAAACTGACAGAAAAAATTGAATTTGTTTTTACACCTAAGAGTGCTTCATGGTTGAACATGATTGAAATTGAGTTTTCAGCTTTATCTAGACAATGCTTAAATAGAAGAATCCCTTGTATGAAAAAATTGGAATCTGAAGTGTTGGCATTTTTCAAAGAACGTACTCTTAAAAAGATTAAAATTAATTGGCAATTTACTCAAGAAGATGCTCGAAAAAAATTAAATAGACGATATTCTGAAGTGAATTCTCAAAATAAAAAATTTGGATAACTTATTACACAGTGTATTTAGTTCGCTCTAAAATTAATTTTATGAACAAAAAATAGACCCCTCCTCAAAATCACTACAAAGATAAATACACATACCCCATTAAACCAACATCAACTACTTCACAAATTTACGAGAAAAAGTCTCCCCATTATCAGTAACTATCCTCATCATATAAGCCCCATCC
>CALDEP010000111.1 GCA_937942475.1 uncultured Aureispira sp. | reverse complement strand
CACCTTCATTATGAAAAAGCATTTACTTTTTACTTTAAGTAGTTTTTTATTCTTGCTACTTGCCTTTAATACACAAGCTCAAAAAGCGACACAAGTACAAGCTGCTACTTTAGAAGCCGCTAGAACTGACAAAAATCCTACTTACGAGCAATTTAACGATCAATGCATTCTTGACAAGGTAGAATACCAAGCAGATCGTACTATTTTTCACTTCCGCTATAAAGCGAGTTCTTACGCTTCTATTTGGCTGTATGCACCAGAAGGCGAGCATCCTTGGTTTCTAAAGGATAAAATTAACGAAACAGAATATAACTTAATTGGCGTTTATAATGTTCGCAGAAACAATAGATTAGCCTACAAAGAAGTAACAGAAAGTCATGTTTACATGAATGCAGATTCTAAAAAAGAAAAAACATATTTTGAATGTGAAGTTCACTTTGAACGTCTTCCGGAAACTGTTTCGGAAGTAGATTTGATCGAAGGAGAAGGGATGGAAGCAGCATGGAATCACTTTCATTGTTTTAACATTCAAATCAATCCACTAAAAGAGGAAAAAGAAAAGCCTGTGATTGCTCCAATCGAGGTAGCAGAAATTCCTGTGATCGTAGAAGCTGTCCCTGAAGTGCAAACGATAGCGCCTATTGTAACGATCATCAACGTAGAAACAGAGGAAACAGAAAATGCAATAGAAGAAACAAGCAGTCCTTTAATGGAAGTAACGGAAAATGCGGATTGGAAGGTGTTCCCTACCCCAGCAACGAACGTTTTGAATATCACACAAACAACAAGTCAAGAAGCTCAATTAACTTTGTTTAATGTTAATGGTCAAGTAATTTGGACGGGACTTATGCAAGGTACTACTAAAACAATTGATGTTAGCCAATTGAGTACAGGTGCTTATTTCTTGCAACATACTTCTGCAGGAACATCTACGGCTCAAAAAGTATTGATCAAATAAAAAATATTCCCACAAACTAGTCCTAGCCCCCAATATGAACCCACTCTTTATCCATGATAAGCCCATTTAGCTTCTGCTGAATGGGCATTTTTTATGCTTGATAATACGCTAGCTTTGGGGTGCTGTCTCTTTATTTTTGTGTCAAAAAAAGTCTTAATTTTTGTTTAATTATTTTATCCCTTATTTTTTTGGTATAATTACTGTTTTTATAATTTCACAGATTATCATTCCCTAAATTACTATCATACAAAGAAGTTCTTTAATTTTGTCCGATCTAAAACTAAAATCAAATTAGAAGCAAATAAAACAATGAAACAATTATCAATTATTCTAATGGCAGCTTTTTTTTCATCCTTCTTTCCTAAACCAGAAGCAACGATTCCTTTGGCAAATCCACCCAAAGGATTTGTATCTGTGGATGGAACCGAATTTAAAATAGACGGCAAACCCTATCGCTTTATTGGAACCAACTTTTGGTATGGAATGCATTTAGGGGTTCCTTCTCAAAGAGAACGTTTGATTAAGGAACTCGATAAATTACAAGAAATTGGCTGTAATAATTTACGTATTATGGTAGGTTCTGAAGGTCCTGCTGATGAAAAATACAGGGTTCAGCCTCCTTTAATGATCAAACCATTTGAGTACAACGAAGATATTCTAGAAGGACTAGATTTCTTGTTGGTTGAAATGGAAAAGCGCAATATTTATGGCGTTTTGGTTTTGGGTAATTTCTGGCATTGGTCAGGCGGTTTTGCTCAATACTTATCTTGGTTAGACGACAAACCAATTCCTTATCCTTCTTTGGATGGGGGTGTTTCTTGGGGTGTTTATATGGATTATACCTTCCGTTTTTACTCTAACACTCGTGCCAAGAACTGGTTCAAAGCACATGTCAAGAAAATAGTAGAGCGTACCAACACGATTACAGGAATGCCTTACAAAGACGATCCTGCGATTATGGCTTGGCAATTGGCTAACGAACCAAAATGTGGTGTCAAAGTTAGTGCTTACAGAAACTGGATTCGTCAGACGACGAAATTCATTCGTAAAATGGACCCCAATCACTTAATTTCTACAGGAAGTGAAGGTATTATGTCAGAATCTTTGTTTGGCAATCGTCGTAAGAATTTCATCAAAAACCATTCTATGGGGATTGATTATTTGACTGCCCACATTTGGATTCAAAACTGGGGTTGGTATGATCCACACAAAGTTCCGACCTTAGAAACCTCACAGAAAAAAGCGGTTGCCTATTTGGACAAACACATCGAGATTGCCAAAGAAATGAACATGCCTGTTGTCTTGGAGGAATTTGGAATTGCTAGAGATGCAGAAAGTTATGATGCTAGTTCTACGGTTGCTCAAAGAGATTCTTATTTCAAATTTATGTTTGAATACCTAGAAAAAAACATCAATGAAGGAAGTCCTTATCAAGGAATGAATTTCTGGGCTTGGGGAGGCGAAGGTCGTCCTCGTGTCCCAAGATCTGTTTATGAGGCTGGAGACGATTTGATTGGCGATCCACCACATGAATATCAAGGTTGGTATTCTGTTTATAATACAGATACAACGACCCTCGACTTGATTAAGACCTTTAATGACAAGTTTCAAAAATAA
>CALDEP010000110.1 GCA_937942475.1 uncultured Aureispira sp. | reverse complement strand
AAAGATGCGACCCAGCAGTTTTTAAAGCAAGAAAAGATTGTCTTGGATTATACGGACCGCTTTTTTATCCTAGAACTGGCATTATTAGATTATAAAGCAACCAATAAGCGGCAATATGCTTATAAAATAGAAGGCTTGGAGACCGATTGGAATTTTATTACAGATAATTCTATTCGTGTAAATGGGTTGACAGCAGGTGATTATACCTTGTTGATAAAAGGAGAAGGCAGCAATGGCTTATGGTCTACAGCATCTCTGAAAATTCCTATTTTGGTGAAACAGCCTTTTTATTTAACCTGGCAATTTTTGCTTTTTATGGGGCTTTTATTGCTGGTCTTAATCCTGCTTTACTCTAGATGGCGGGTGCAACGCTTGTACAAAATACAAGTAGATTTAGAAAAAGAAGTTTCTAAACGGACTCAAAAAATAGAACAACAGGCGGACGAGTTGAGAGAATTGGACGATGTAAAGTCTCGATTTTTTGCGAATATTTCACATGAATTGCGAACGCCCTTGACTTTAATGTTAGGACCCATTAGTGCGATTTTGGAGCGGCATTATGGCGATCAATTTGATGATATAGAGGCTATTTTAAAGTTAGTGAAACGCAATGGAATTCAGCTGCAACACCTTATTGAGGAAATTTTGCTCTTATCTAAATTGGAAGGAAAAAGTGTTGGACTAGAAGAGAAGGAACTTTGTTTAGTTCCGTTGTTGAAGCGTTTGTTTTTTGCTTTTGAAGCGCAGGCAAACTTACAGGGAATTGATTGGGTATTTGAATGTGCCATAGAAGACGGTGTGTATGTCTTGTTAGATGCCAATAAGTTTGAAAAAGTCTTAAATAATCTATTGTCAAATGCCTTGAAACATACTCCAAGAGGTGGACAGGTTAGCATTAATATAAATCAAGAAAAAATAGCAGTAGAACAAGTAAATTTGCTGATAGAAGTCATCGATTCGGGGAAAGGAATTCATCCAGATGATTTTCCTTATGTGTTTGATCGGTTTTATCAATCCAAACGAAAAGAAGCGATTATACAGGGCGGAACAGGAATTGGTTTAGCTTTAACCAAGGAATTTGTTCAATTGCTAAAGGGAAGTATAAAGGTGGAAAGTGAATGGAATAAAGGTGCAAAATTTGTACTTTCTATTCCTTCTTTTATCATCAAAGATCCAAAGATTAGCATAGATACAGCAACTACAGCAGCACTTGTTTTACCTTCTTTGAGTCCTGAAAATGAACATACCGCAAGGGTTTTAATTGTCGAAGACAATAAGGATATGCGTACTTTTTTAGTAGATTTATTAGGACCTTATTATAATACGATTACAGCAGAAAATGGAAGAATTGGTCTAGATATTCTAACGAAACAAGCCACGGAAATTGATTTAATTATTTCTGATGTCATGATGCCTGAAATGGATGGTTTTGAATTGCTTCAGAAGGTGAAATCGCATCCCGATTGGCAGCAATTGCCGATGGTTATGTTGACGGCAAGGGCAACGGAACAAGACAAATTATTTGCTTTAAGAATTGGCGTGGATGATTATTTACAAAAACCTTTTTCTCCTCAAGAGTTGTTGGTGCGGCTTCAAAACTTGCTGCAAAATTATGCACAACGTAAAGCTTGGCAATTAGAGCCGCTGGAAGAAGATCAAAAAATAGCATTAAAACCTTCTGAAACTACTGTTGAGGTAGAGGATCAATGGATGAAAAATTTAGAGCAGGTCGCCAAACGAGAAGTTGGTAATTCGCAGTTTGGTATCACTAGCCTTGCTTATGATTTGAATATTAGTGAGCGACAATTGCGTCGCAAAATTAAACTAAAAACGGGCTTGACACCCAACCAATATTTTAGAATTATCAAACTAGATAGGGCGAGAGAATATTTAGAAAAACGACGTTACGAAACGGTATCGGAAATTGCCTACAAAATAGGCTTTAGTAATGTGCATTATTTTTCTAAAATTTATCAAGAGCAATATGGCAAGAAGCCTAGTGCTTATTTGAAGGATTAAAGCGCAAAACGTAGTTATCCATGCATCGTTTCACCTTCGCTTGCACTTCCAAATCTCCTTTCTTGGATAAGATCATATCGTTTGACATAATCTGGATGCTCTGTTTTCATCACTCGATCCCAGACTCTAAAATAAAGCCCGTAATTTCCTTTGAATTTTTCATGATGTAAATTATGATGCACCGACGTATTGGTAATTTGAAATAAGAAAGAATGTCTAAACCACTTTGGAGCAATTTCATATCCCAAATGACCATAAACATTGATTAGAAAAGCGATAATTGTAAACAAAAGTAAACTTAGCGGATGCATGGGGATTGTAAAAAGAATCAAAGGTGCAATCATGCCTTCTAAAACACCTTCAAAAAAATGAAAGGAATAAGATGCCCAAGGAGATGGATTAATGGATTTGTGATGCACTAAATGTGCTTTTTTGTACAGTTTTGGATGATGCAATATTCTGTGCATCCAATAAAAGTAAGAATCATGGAGGATCAAAGCCAATGCGACACTTGTAGGAATCCACCACAAAGAATAGCTGGATAAGTCCGTGTAAATTTGGGTATAGTCTTTTAGTGGAGAATGCAAGAGTAAAATAGCAATTCCTGCGAGAATGAATGTCGTTAGCAAGGAGTAGCGTATTTCGTGCATAAAATCCTTTTGTTCTGCAAAACGAGTTTGAATTTTATTCGCCACAAAACTGTCTTTGTAGAGTTTGTAGAAAATTAAAAAAGGAATGCCTGCTAATAGAAAATAGCGCAGTAAGTTTGATAATAGGATGATTAAATGTGCCGTTTCCATGATTGATTGTTTGTGTTTTTGACAAAGTTTGAAGGTTTTGAGAACAGCCTTCGAAATAAGTAATAACACAAAGTTAGGACAAGTTCGGGAGGGAACTCGTTAACAAAAGATAACAAAATGACCTTCTTTTATTTTTTTGAGGCAATTCGTTTTCGAATCCGACTCAAAGAAACGGGGGTGATACCCAAAACATGAGCAATGTATTTGTCGGGAACACGATTTATAATATTCGGAAACTCTTTTAGGTAGAGCAGATAGCGTTCCTCTGGCGTATGTAATACAAATGATTCAATGCGTTGCTGGGCTTGGCGAAGTATTTTTTGAAAGACAAACTTTCGATTGGAGACGTATTTTTCATTATCAGCAACAATAGATTGCAACATATCATAGTCAATGGAATAGGTTTTGGTCGCTTCAAAAGCTTGATAGTAAAACTTAGAAGGTTGGTTGTACAGCGTCATATCGCTGTTGATCACTAGATGATGTTCAGGAAGTAAGCGAAACGTAATCTCATCTCCTTTATCATTCACATAATAACAACGAACCAAGCCTTTACGGATATAAAAAACTTCATTTTTCTGCGTTCCTTCGTGGATTAAAATTTCTTTTTTCTTAAAGGATTGGCTTTTGGCAGCACTAAAAAGAATCTGTAGGTCTTTAAAAGACAAATCATTGCCAAATAGGTATATTTTTCTTAGCTGTTCGAAATCAATCATAGGACTACCTAGTTGTGAAAGTTTGTACTTGAAGGACGAAAAAAGACCTTAGGCTTGTTGAATTTTTTTTCTCAATCGGCTCAAGGATTCAGGCGCAATGCCTAAGTAAGAAGCGACATGATGATGCGCTATTCTATTGATAATTTGAGGATATTTTTCTAATAATTCCGTGTAGCGTTCTGTGGCTGTTTTATGTTGTAGGTCATAAATTCGAGTCTTCGCTAAGACATACATTTGCTCGATTAATAATCGACCAAGCCGCTCAAAAACAGGCTTCTCTTCGTATAATTTTTGTAAATGGCTGTGATGTAAAATCAACAAACTGCTGTCTTCCAAAGCTTGAATGGACTCTAAAGAAGGCATTTGATTAATAAAACTAGTATAAGCAGATAAAACAGGATTGCGTCGCTCAAAAGCAAAATGAGCAATGATTTCTTTGCCTTTGACGGTTGAAAAAACTCTAAAAACGCCTCCAATTACAAATCCAATATATTGGCAAGTACTTCCTTCTCGTACCCAATAGTCGCCTTTTTTTAGATGGATAAGTTTAGATTGTGAGAGCGCAAAATCCCAATCTTCTTGAGATAGGTGCGCAAAAGGAGCGACTAGTTTTTGTAATCGTGCAGACATTTTTTACAAAATAGATAATAAAACAATTATAGCAACCAAGACGAAAAATCCAACGACAATCATCATATAATTCGTATTGCTTTTATAAATATCATACATGATAACTAATAAATCCGTCCATTCCATGCGTCGAGCAAGTGACTCTGTTGCAATAAAAAAGTATTTCGATCGATTTCCTTTGGAGCTATGATCGCCATGTTTTTTGAGAATGAAAAAGCTTTCATTTAGAAAAACACGCTCATACAGTTCGTGTCGTCCAGCAAATTGGATGACTAAACCACCTAAAGTGTATTCCCACTTTCCAGTAGATATATCTCCATCGAGGATGCGCAAGTAACTGCCATCTTCTTCAAAAACGTGTAAAACAGCTTCTTGAAACTGTACGTCATCTCGAACTTCTCTCCAACGTTTGTTGACGTAAAATTCTTCCTCGAATAAATCTTCGCTAAAACGAGACAAATAACCCATCAAAAAGTCAATTCCCTGATCCAATGATTTGAATTCAGGCAACTCCTCGTTCATAGAATTAAATATCTTATTAAAAATATTCATGGGTAAATTAGATGTATTTGTTTTAGCGATTCTTTGTCGAAACTAGGTACTTAAATTTCAAGTAATCTTCAAAGTATTATTCAAATAAGACCTTAAATATAACAAAATTCCTTTTAGTAATCCCTAGCACTAGGCAAAAGTAAGCTCTATTTTTGATATATGCTTTTAATTATCGTAATATTGCCTTGTACTTTAATTTTAATCTATTTACAGTCTCCATTTTATCCAATGAATCAAGCTTTTCCAAAAATTTCTATCATTACCATTTGTTATAATGCTGCACAGACGATTGAAAAAACAATCAAAAGTGTTGTGGCACAAGATTATCCAAATATAGAATACCTAATTATAGATGGTCAATCCAAGGACAATACCTTAGAAATTGTGGCAAAGTACGAAGCTAAAATTGCTTTGGTACTCAGCGAACCTGACAAAGGGATTTATGATGCCATGAACAAAGGAATGCAGCAGGCGACAGGAGATTATATTTGGTATATGCATGCGGACGATCAAATTTATGCGCCAGATACCTTGAGTATTATTATGAAAAATCATCAGTACGAAGATTTTATTTATGGAAAGGCCTTGTTAATAGACGAAGAAGGAAACGAGCGAAGCTTAGAAGCTAGAAAGCCGCATCCGAATGATAAAACCTTATCTTGGAAGACGATGAAACAAGGGATGGCAATTAGCCATCAATCTATGCTTGTCAAACGAACGCTTGCGCCTTTGTACGATTTGAATTACCGTTATGTGGCCGATTTTGATTGGCTAATCCGAGTTTTAAAAACATCTAAATCTGTTCGAGATACAGGAACTTACTGGTGCCGTTTTGCAGAAGGAGGAATCTCTACCCAACATCGCAATGTTTCTTTAAAAGAGCGTTTTGCCATTCTTCGAAAACATTTTGGCTTGCTTCCAACCATTTGGCAACATGTCTTGATTACTTTGAAGGCTTTAAAGCGAGGTTCTATGAGTTGATTTTATTTTAAGCAACTAAATTATGTTATTAGTGAAAACAAAGTGATAAGTTGTATGAAAATAATGAATGAGATTTTGAAGTCAATTTAAGTTGCACTATTTTAAGTATTAGAATAAGTGTAAGGTCATTAATCTTGTTTAAATTAATTTCATTAGAAGGAAAAAATAAAATGGAAATATTCTTAGTTTTTACTGTTGTTCCTTGGGGGATTGCATTTCTATTAGCGGAGAGAAAGATCAATGGTTGGAGAATGTTTTGGGTTCAAGCGACGCTTACTTTCGCAATGCTAATTTATGGTTTTTTACCAGGGAATTCAGGCAGTGGTGATTTTGCTAGTTTAAATATAATGGCGAGCGGAGTACTTGTCTTTATTTCAGGGATTATTCTTTTGATAAGATTATCATTAATAAAAGAAGAAGTTGTGAAAAAGTAAGATGACATATCTTTCACGTATTAAAATGGTCAATTTGATAAACGTATCAAATTGACCATTTTAAGGCTTGGTATCAGTTACTTAGGAATGGTCATTTTATTTATTGACTGTTCCTTAATACACACTGTACTTAAAGGACAAGTAATTTACTTTCGAACATTAGGATAATTAGTTTCAAACCACTCCACGGTCTTTTTTAAACCTTCATAAAGCGGGGTGTATTGAAAATCGGGCAAGTATTTTTTTAATTTAGAATTATCGCTTGGCTTTCTGAATTGCCCATCAGGTTTGTCGCTCAACCAAATCAGTTTGCCTTTGAATCTTAGCAATTCTGCGACCATTTCCACCAATGTTTTAATGCTTGTTTCTTCAGAAGTAGAAAAAATAATCGGTTCAGATTCTTCATAATGCTCCAAAGCCCATTCGGATAGTTGAGCAACATCTTCGGAATAAATAAACTCTCTCAAAGGAGCGCCAGAACCCCAGACTTCCAAATCTTTTCCTTGTTCTCTAGCTAAAAAACAGCGATGAATTAGAGAAGGAACAACATGCCCATTTTCCAAATCAAATAAATCTTTTGGGCCATAGATATTGGTTGGAATAACCGAAACATAGTTCAAGCCATATTGCTCTCTATAAGCACGGATTTGAATGTCTGTCATGCGTTTGGCATAAGCGTAGGCATCATTAGAGCTATGTGGAGGTCCTTGATGAATTTTGTCTTCTGACAAGGGATATTCTATGGAATCGGGAAAAACACAGGTAGACAAAAAAGCCACCAAGCGTTCTACGCCATGCAGGCGAGCCGCCTCAATAACATGGGTGTTCATAAGGATATTCTCCCTAAAGAAATCGCCCTTATAATTCATGTTTCCCCAAACACCACCTACTTTGGCTGCACAATGAATCACCTCTTTGGGTTTGTGCGTTTCAAAAAAAGTATTTACAGCATTCCAATCATTTAGATTACAGTCTTTGCGACCAATTTTAAGATCTGCTTTGATTGCAGAGCCAACCATTCCTGTACCGCCTGTTACTAATCTATTTGCCATAATTTTACTACAATTTTTACTATAAAAGTCGAACCAATACTAGATGTTATCACCTAAATGCGCTAAAAAACCTTGGTAATTTTTT
>CALDEP010000109.1 GCA_937942475.1 uncultured Aureispira sp. | reverse complement strand
TTAATTGATTGTCCATTAAGTCCAATATTTTGACTTTGGGCATATTTTTAATAAGAAGTTCTGATTATAACAGTTTGCTGTGCTGCCTACTAGGTAAGCCTGCTTCGTACCTCGCAGGGACAACCAGTCTTTAAAATAGGGCTGTCCCTGCGAGGTACGAAGCAGGCTTACCCTGTAAGAGCCTCTATTGGAAGGTTATTATGATAAAAAATAACACGATCACAGCAAACTGTTACAATCAGAAAAAATCAAGCCTAATTCGGAATCCTATAAGCGCCAATCGCAGGAGTTGTTCTTCGTGGTTGACCAAGCGCGTCAGTGGACGGACCGCCAAGAGAAGGTAAGCCAGGGAAGATTCTCCAATTGGATGGAATATTAATTGTCCCAGACAAGCCCGCATCATAAGCAGGCGAATCGGTAGAATCAATTTGGTAATCAAAATAATCTTCATCAACAAATAATGGATCTTGATTGGTCACACAGTTGATCATATTTTGACTAAACGTATCGATTTTCATCAAGCAGTTGTTGAATTCATAGTAAAAATCCGCAGGTGGATCATTAAAAGATAACATTTCAACTTCTTCATTTTTGTTACCATAAATAATACAATTGGTAAAATAAGCCTCTGCTTGTAACTCCTCAACGTACTCATTTCCATTATTATCAAACAAAACTTCAAAGTCTCTAAAACTAAGCACGGCTTCACTTCTGCTGACCAAACCAGCTCCAACATTAACAAACGTACAGTTTCTAAAGTTATAGGCTCCTCCACGAATTCCAATAAAATTAAATTGATTGGAATTGGCTAATATCGTGTTGGTCATTGTGATGTAGGAACCTCTAGCTAAAACAGCAGAGCGATCTACATTATAAATCTTACTATTTTTTAACTCTAATTTGGGACTACCATTGACCGAGAATGAATCTACTGTAATACCATCTACGGCATTTCTAATAATGGTACCATGAATAAGGTTGTCTCGACTACGAGCACTCAATACAATGCCATTATGATGGAAAGGAATTAGCTGATAATCTTCCTCCAGTCGATGTGATTTGATGACCACAGGATTGTTTAAATCACCACCAACATTAGATCGAATACAGGAATTATCACCAATATAAATCATTGCTCGTTCTCCAGGTCTTGAAGTAGGCCCTCCAAACATGAAAATTTCGGTTCCCCCTTGAATGGTAAGACAAGAGTTGTTTTCAAAGGCAGTTATTCCCATGAAAATATGCGGCTGTGCATTGGTCAAGGTGACCGAAGTGTCGCTATAAGTTCTTATATAACCTACTCTTCCACTATAAATAGCATTCCAGCCATAAGCGTACAGAATTACTTTTTGCGTTCCACCGCCATCTGTTTCAAATAAAATAGAGTCCATTCGAATGGCATCGCCATTATTAGGATCAATAAAAACATTGGCAAAAATATAAATACTGTCCTTTGCAGGAATCTCTACATCTGAAATGGCAGTTCCTGTAAAGCCATCAATATTGACGTTAAAATCAGATGGTTCTCCTCCTGCTAGATAAATGTTGTTGATTCGAATAATTTGATCGTGTGGATTGTAAACCTTAAATCGACGCGTGGCACTTCCTAAATTGGTAAAAACAGTATCAAAGGTCAAGGTGTCCAATGAAAATTCTAAACCAGCCCCTGATGCAGTAATAAATTGATCCTTTTTACAAGCAGTTAATTGGAATATAAAATAGGAAAGGGCGAAAAATAGGAGATATTTTAAAAACGTTCGTTGCATTGTTGTACTGTTATTAAGTTTAATTAAATCAAAGATAAGAGATTAAATTGGAATGCTTAAGCAGTCTGTTTTTTAATCGCTTAAATCATAGAAATAGGGAGACCTAATTTAAAGATAGATAGGTTTAGACCTCAAAAAACAAAAAAATGTTCATCATTCAACAGCAAAGCTTAAGCCGCTGTTTTCCTAAAAGAAGCATCATTTAGGGAAATAGGCATTTTTAATCAAATTTTTTCTCTTCTGATTAAAATAAAGCTAAATGTCTGATAAACAGTTTGAAGTAGATGTCTTTTCTATATAGTAATAACAGTTTTTAAAGTTTTTTCACAAAATATTAATGGTGTTAATTATTTTTTGGCACGCTATTTTCAATGTATATAAATGTAGCAAAGATTAAGGGTCTTAAAAAGGTCTTAATGAATTGTTAAAGAAAAAGTTATACATTTTTATATTCTTAAATAGAGTCTTAGTTGTTGCATGAAAGAAGTAAGTAAGTGAGTACTGTAACAAGGCTATTTGGATTTTTTTTAAGAAAGAAGAATTAAAATATTAGCATCTTAATGAAGTTTTAGATTACGGTTCTGTAAACTTCAAAAAGTAATATTTTATCCCAGGCTTAGTTTTGCGACTATAGATAGGGTAGCTCCCTAAAGTTTTCCCTTTCTATGGTCCTTTTAAGCTTCTTAAAGTATAACGAGTTGAACCGCAAAAATGAGGCTTGTACCCTCACAAAAAAAAGAAAAAGTATTTAGACTTGATCGTCTAAATTGAAGAATAGAATTGTTTTTTAGGAAGTTTCATAAGCTGTGGTAGCTAGAGACGCTACAGCTTAGAGTTATTTTTATGGGTGAAAGAAAAGTGTTGTTCTTAATTGAGCAGCACTTTTTACTTTTTATAATACTTCGTATAGAACCCGAAAGTATCTGATACTAACGCAGGTAAGTGTAGCTAAAAACAAACAAAAAAAGAGCGTGACTTAACTAAGTCACGCTCTCCTATATATTTCGTTCTTTGAAAAATCGTGTGATAATATTCTAACGACTACCTTTATTAAACGATATGAGTTGTAAGTTCTAAGTAGAAAGTCGTAAGTTTTCTTTTGGTAATAAACGACTTACGACTTTCTACTTAAAACTTATATCCTAATTCATTACTGAATAGAGTAAGCTATATTTCAAAACTCCACAGGATTTGTCAAAGAACCATATATTTAAAATAAAACGATCTTTTTCAAGATTATTTTTTGAATGAAACAGCAACGCTACATCCTTTTACCATAGCATCAACATCCATTCCTCCAGCACCTTCTAGCATTTTTGGGTATTTTGCTTTGATTTGAGATAGAATCTCTTCGCCAGTCATAGCAATTGTAAATTTATCAGCACTAGCTTCAGAAATATTTAGGCTAACGTCGATTTTTTCACCTTCACTTTCTCCAGTGATTGCTAATTTGCTACCATCAAATGTATAATCGAATTCTTCGTTTTTCTCTTCTCCTTTTTTAGAAGCAATCATTTTACCCGCTTCTGTAAACTCAATTGTAATGTCGTCTGATTTAGATGCTCCTTCAGCTAAAAAACCTTCTTTTTGACCTTCAATCATTCCTTTCATAGGAGCAGGAACGCCATCTCCTAAAATTAAATCAGCAGTACTTAGATCTATCTTCCATTTTCCAACTAGAACATCAGCGCCACCAGCACTTCCGCCACAAGAAGCTAACAATACAGAAATCAATACAACTGTCAATAATTTGAATATACTTTTCATCTTTTTATTTTATTTGGTTATTTTATTCAAAACGCAATTTTAGACTATTTTTTTGATAATTACAATTTTTGAGCACTAAACTTGCCTTTATTTTAGGATATTTATAAATTATAGGACAATTGCATTCTAAGTTATAATGATAAGCATTATGAACGACTTACAAAAAATGTTATTTTAATATGTATGGTAACTATTGGGCAAGCCTTCGTTTTGTAATAAGACCTTATTATAAGGTAAAAAAAGAAACAAAAACATTTATTTAGCGTACTGTAGCGTACTCGTTTTAACTAAAATTATAATAGATGAAATTTCTAAAATATACCCTTTACGCTATTATTGGATTGATCGCTGTTTTTTTTGCCCTTGGATTTCTAATGCCTTCTGTGCATTATGGACATGAAATTACGGTAAATAAACCCCTAAAAGAGTCGTGGGCAGTTCAACAGGATGAAAGCAAATTTGGGCAGTGGTTAGCAGGCTTCAAAAGTATTGATTTGGTGCGTGGAGAACAAGGCGCCATAGGAAGTACTTACAAAGTGGTGGTGAAGCCAAGTGAAGAAGAACCTGATTTTGAAATGATTGAAACGCTTGTCGATAAAAAAGACTTCGAGTACGTTCAGTTAAGTTTTGATAGCGATATGATGCTTTTTGTGCAAACGACTTCTTTCTCTGAAGTGGATGGAAAAACAATTATAAAAACGGATTCGGAAGTTAGTGGAAAAGGCATGGTGATGCGTTCTATGTTTGCTTTGATGGAATTATTGGGTGGCTCTTTTGAAGCGCAAGAAGTGAAAAACCTTGAAGCCTTGAAACAGGTGATAGAGGAGAATGAGACAGATTATAATCTAGCTATTTAGATTAGAGGTATTCTTGGTTTTAGCGCTTTTTTAATAAAACAAGAGTAATATATATACGATCGAATTTAGTCCTAAGAAACCGAATTCAAACTTCCTCCAAGTCTTTTTTGAAGCAGAAACGCCTTCTGTAAGTCGTTTGTTGATGGCTCGTGCTGAGGTGAAAAGTATTAATATTTGCCAAAGAACATTCGAAGAGTTTATAGCAACAATTACCACTAAAAGAACAAGTAATAAGGGGAGGTGATATCTTTCCTTAAAGGAGATCGTCGCCTCATTCAAGGGATTAAATTCAGCTTCTAATGTTTCTATATAAGCATTAGAGAATTTTCTTTGTTGAACTTCAAAGGCTACGCTTGTCATGATTTCTTCGGGAAACTTCTCTTGATCAAGCAAAAAACCAATAAGTTGACGATCGGTTAATTGAGCCACATTAGTTGCCTTATTTTCGTCTAATATTTCATCCTGATCAATTTTCATAATTACTTTTTCTTGAAAACGGACTAAACATGTACCAAATGCACGGTATGGCAAGCGGCAAGACCAGCCGTTTCTGTACGCAGGCGACTTGTCCCCAATCCAATTTCCTCAAAACCATGCGCTTTAGCTAAGGCAACTTCTGCTTCTGAAAAATCTCCTTCAGGCCCTATTAATAATAAAATTTCCTGGACCTCTTGTTTTAAACTATTTTTTAGATGCGGCAAATCGGGCGTGTTGCAATGTGCAATACCTTTGAATTCTGCCTTCGCTTGAGGGATGAAGTCTTTAAATTTTGTCAAATCATTGACTTTAGGAAAGATACTTTTGAGGGATTGTTTGGCAGCAGAAAGGACAACTTTTTCCAAACGATCTAAGCGAATTTTTTTGCGTTCTGAGCGTTGACAAAGTAAGAAGGTGACTTCATCAATTCCAAATTCGGTGGCTTTTTCTAAGAACCATTCCAAGCGATTTATATTTTTGGTAGGCGCAATGGCTAGATGTAGTTTGAAATTTCTTCGATCGCTTGTTTCAAGAGTTTTAAGAATTTCTAAGGTGCAGCTTTTTTTATTAAAATCTACAATCTTACCTTCATACATTTGACCACAACCGTCTGTAAATGATATGATATCGTTGATATTCTTGCGTAAGGTCTTCGTGCAATGTCTTGTTTCTTCTGGGTCTAAAAAGGCTTTAGACGCTTCTACTTTGTGGGCATAAAAAAGTTGCATGAAACAAATAGTTTTAAATTTTTAAAACAAAAATTTGGAAATTAGAAACAAAATGTTTTATATTTGTGTCAGCAAAAGCGTTCAACACAACAATTGAAGATCACCTTAAGTCTAAATATTAAAACAATGGAAACTAACCATACAAACAACATCAACATCCACTTTTGTGCCGATGTGTTAGTGACAGAAAACACAACTCCAATGAAAGAAGAGTTGATAGACTTATTAGAAATTGAGGCACAAAATACAGAAACAGTTTCAGAAACTGATATTGTTTTGGCAAAAGAAACAAAGGAGTTTGAAAAACTGTCCTTCAAGTATATCTTTCAATCTTTATTTTATGCCGTTCAGTGGCGACAATTAAAACGCCAGATGACGAAGGAAGCAGTGGTTGGAATGTCCAAAAGACATTGGTCCAAAGCACTTGCAGTTGCTGTTGTTATTGTCTTGTTTAATTTAGATTTTAGTTCAAAAGCGACAGCCAATAGTCAAGCAGGTATGTTGTTGTATTCTAATAATTATCAAGAACCTGTTACTACTACTACTAA
The DNA here is from genome assembly GCA_937942475.1 of uncultured Aureispira sp. Classification (GTDB taxonomy): domain Bacteria; phylum Bacteroidota; class Bacteroidia; order Chitinophagales; family Saprospiraceae; genus Aureispira. The sequence goes on along the minus strand of CALDEP010000109.1, from coordinate 7,590 downwards.
TAATACAAATAATGATGTGATGGTATCTAGTAATATGGCTGCTTTGTCAGATGAAGCAAAAGAAAATTACATCGCTCGTTTTGCAGATGTAGCTCAAGGAGAAATGAAGAAGTTTGGTATTCCAGCTTCTGTTGTTTTGGGGCTGTCTATTTTGCATAGTAATTATGGTGTTTCAGAATTGGCGCAAGTGGGGCACAATCATTTTCACATTACTTGTACTGATAATCATTTGGCAGAAGGAATTATAGGCAGAGGCACTTATGAAGAAGAGTGTTACATCCATTATCAAAATGCATGGACAAGCTTCCGAGCCAATAGTATGAAACTAAACGCAGCACCATTCAAAGAGTTAAAAACAGTTGCAGGAAACGATTATGTTATTTGGGTTTCTGGCTTGCAAAAAATGGGTTTAGAAGAAGCAAATCACTTGCTTGAAGTGATTGAAACGCATAAATTATACGAATTTGATGAAGTTTAAAAAGACAATTGTCTTTTATTAATAATAACAATAAATCATTCTTTCACCTAAATCAACACACTATAAGGTAGAATATTATTTTTGCTCTTTTTTTGATTACAACTAGTATTAAGTTCAGACTAGATTAGAAAATCAGGTTATTAAAAGCTAGTGATGATTCAACGCTATATTTTTAATGTTTACTCCCTAAAAGAAGCTAAGTATAGGTCAAGTTGAGTGTTTCTAGTTGGCAGTCAACCGCAAAAGGCGGTTGGCTGCCTTTTTTAGTAGGATGATTATAATATCAGACTAAAAAAAGCCACCCAAAATTTTCATTTAGGTGGCTCTTCATAGATGCTTGTTCTAGGTTTTTATAGAACGTATGTTATTGTAACACTTCGTGGAGTTTAGCTACGCTGCTACTCCGTGGTTTAGTTTTTTGATAAAAAACATAAAAACACATCTTACATTAGATTGATTATCAGCTTATTATTATTATTATTATGGGTGCATAAAAGTCATCTAGCTGATAATCAATCTAATATGATTTCTACACGAAGTGTTGTTATTGCTTAATTACTTTTTTTGTGATAACAGATCCATCCTCTAATAAAAGATGAATTAGGTAAACGCCTTGAGGCAATCTATTGGTCGGGAGTTGTAACATATTTTCCCCTAAATCTAGTTGAGTAGTTAAGTTGATAATTTCTTGCCCTGCAATCGTGCTGAACGTAAGTATGGCAGATTGATTCTGAGTACTATTCATATTGAGCATTAATTGATGGTCAAATGGATTTGGATACACATTTAAAGTGCTACTAGGAAGCACTTCTTCTTCTATAATGCCTGTAGGTTGTGTAATATTAATACAATAATCCTCTGTTTCTCCATAGGTAGAATTACCACAAGAGTTTAAGGCATTTGTCCCCCATTTAACAGAAACACGCATACGAGTTCTACTCAAAGTAGCATTGCCTGGAATGGTAATCGTTCCTGTGTGGTTGTTGGTTGCTGTTGAAATTTGTCCAGGATCGTAAACTAATTCTGTGGTATCAAATGTTTCATCTTGATTGTAATCAATCCAAATTTTTAACAACCATTCTGTTGCCCAAGGACCTGTATTGAAACCAATGTCTATAGAAATAGGGTAGGAGCCTCCTTGTGCCAAATCGGTTGTTGGACCACCATTAACAAAAGAAATATACCCTCCATCATCACCAGTTGTATTGTTGATATTATTAAGCGTTACGTTTTCAATCCAATCATCTCCCGAATTTTGTCCAGAAGAAGCACAGTAATTGGTCGAAGTACATTTACCACAGCCTACGGTTTCAAACTCAATGGTTGCAGAATATTGATTGTTAACATTCACAGGACAAGAAGAAAGAATCCTAAGCTCGTAAATTTCACAACTATCTAATCCCGAAAGCATAATTCCTGGACTTGTCGTTGTCGTTGTCAACCAAGTTGTTGCAGATCTTAACTTATATTCAACAGTATAAGTAGTAACAAAAGGATCTATTGGCCAGGATAAAGTAGCTGATGTTAAGAGTGTGGTGTCTACATTAATCGTACTAGGAGCAAAACAACAATCTCCCGTTTTGAACATATAGTTGCTAGAATAGCTGGTTGAGTCACAGTCTGATGCAACTTCGATTTCGTAATCGGTACAGGCAACTAAGCCGCTCAAAACAGAAAAAGTATCTGTTGTGTTGGTCAATGTCCAAGTAGGATTTCCTATTACTCGATATCTCATATAATAAACATTCGTAGAGTCAACTCGATCCCAATTAATCGAAGTGCTCGTCCCTGTTGTGGCACTAGCTAGGACATTGTAAGGCTCATGGCAACCCGATAAAGAACAGCCAATAGCCATGACCGAATCTAAGGCATTTTTCATGTTCAAAACACCACCACTAACGGTTACTCCTTGTAAATCAATATTACTAACACTAGAATTTAAAATAATTTGTTTGAGCAATAAAGCCGTTTGAGCCGGTTGTGTACGAGCTAATAAAGCCAATCGAGGACAAGGAACAGAATACATTAAACCAATGGTTCCAACTACATGAGGTGTTGCTCCAGAGGTGCCTCCAAAACCGCCATAACCACTATTTGTGGTCAAGGTATAGGTACCTTCTCCATAGGCGCCCAAATCTATAGTCGTCGTGCCATAACCTGCTTGTCCAACCTTGTTTCCTGATTGATTCATGTTTGTAACTGTAATTAAAAAATCACTACTACAACTCGTAGGAAAATCACCTGTTACATCAACATTATTATTGGCATTTGCGGTTGCTGCTCCACTAAGTACTCCATAAGCACCCAAGGTATCGTAAAACTCATTGACTAATGGGGCGTAAGTAGCACATTGTTGGTTGTCTACTCCCCAAGATGCGTTGGTTGCGACCACAAAGGCTCCTAAGGCACCAGAGGTTTGGTTGTATAATTTTCGACAAGCCAAAGGGTAACTATAAGCAGCAATAGAGTTGGCACTAGTTCCACCACCTACGACAAACATTAATTTAGTATCCCAGTTAACTCCAGTAACTCCAATGCCGTTATTTCCTTGTGCGGCAATGATTCCTGCTACAGGTGTTCCATGATTGGAGAAATTACCAGCAACGATGTTATTATTATTATTATCAGCATTCCAACCTTGAAAATCATCAACATATCCATTGCCATCATCATCAATTCCATTGCCTGGAATTTCATTATGATTTCTCCAAACATTATCTCCCCAATCTGGATGATCTACTTGCAGACCATCGTCAATAACACAAACAACAATGGTGTCTCCCAATGCCGTTACGCCACCAGTAGTAATATCCCAAGCGGTTGAAGCGTCCAAATCAAAATCAGAGGCTTGTTCGTATTGCCATTGTAGACCATAAGAAGGATCGTTTGGCGTCGCTCTTTTTTCTAGAATGTAGTTGAGTTGAGCATTGTGTACCGAAGGATGGTTTCTAGCTTTTTCCAACATCTTAGAGGCACTTAAAATGTCTTTGTTGAAGGTGACTTGCCAGATATTCATGTGATCGGATAACAAAGCCTTGGTGTTTACATAAGTTTGTAAGCCTTTGTGTAGTTCTAAATCTTTGATTACCCAAGCGATCGAATGACCATCTTTGACACGAATCAATACTTCTCCTTCTATATGAGGAAAATTTTCTTGAGCTGAAAGGTTGTTGTTTAAGCCGATTAAAAAGAAGAGTAGTAATAGCTTAAAGGTAATGTGAAATCGCATAAGTACTTTTTTTCAAAAATTAATCAATAGAAAGACAAACAGGGTGTTTTCTAGGCACTTTGATATTCTTTTTTAATGCTAAATATTGTGGGAGCATTAAAAAGATGCATATTGTAAGTGCTTGACTTTAATAGGTTGCAATTTTTTTTGAGGGATACTAATCGTCAATATAATCTAAATTTAAATAGTACATTATCATCTTTGTGTAAATATTTATTCTTTTTTTTTTATAAAAAATGTTTTCAAGGAAATGTCGTTTGAATTTTGGACTTCCCTCAAAGAGTTAAACTGTTTGAAAGGTTTTGGAGGATGAATCTTCTAAAACGATTAAAAGTTTGCTATCTTAGAAAGATGCAAATCGTTATTATTAATTAGATGAAATTAAGTCATTAAGAATGGGAGGATTTTTTGCGTTATCTGGAATCATAGGGATTACCTGTCTTATTACTTTTGTGATAATGGCTTATTATAAGAGTCAGTACCAACAGTCGAAACACAAGTTTTCAGATGCAGATGTATTTAGGTTGATGGCTAGAGCCAACCATTTTTTGACTGCCGAACAATTAGCGGCAGTTTCTGATTTGAATAAAAAAGAAGCCGCTAATCGACTTGCATATCTATCAACACAAGGAATTATCAGAAGATTTCAAGATGGAAGTGGCGTGCGTTTGGTGTATCAATTGAAGGAAGATTTACCAGAGGAAGCGGATTTGCCAATTAGTATAGATGGCTTGACAGATGCCCAAATTGTAGATGCTGTGATGGAATATTCTAAGGATTATCAAATTACAATCGCAGAATTGGTTATTGTATTTGGTCTCGAAATAACAGCTGCAAAACAGATCTTAAAGCGTCTAAGAAAAAGCGGTTTGATAAAACGATTGTGGAAAGGATTTTCTTTGATTCATGTTGTTAAAGACCCTTTGACGAAAGCAATTCCTAAATTGGAAGTTTCCAAAATAGCTTTTAAAACAAAGCTGCCAAAGAATCATAAATTATTAGAAGAACAGGTGAAATTAAAAATCCCTGATGCAGATGTCCTTAGTCTTGCGATTGAACACAAAGGTCGTTTGACCACAACCTTGCTTTGTTTGAAATTAAAAATATCTATAGAAGAAGCTCAGATTAAATTGGATGCTTTGTATGAACAAGGCGCATTTATTATGGATGTGAATCAAAAAGATGCTTTGGTTGAATATCATTTGAGGGATAAAAATTTATTGGCATAATTCAATCGAAAATATATGAAAGCATTGGTTATTTTAGGGCTCATTTTGTATTTTTTGTTTATCATCGGAATGGTGTATTGGGTAAAAAATAGATTGAAAGGACAACACGCAGAAAGTCAACACAAACTCTCAGATGCTGACTTGTTTAAAATGATGACACAAGCCAATCATTTTCTAACGGTGGAGCAGTTGGAAGCTTCTTCTTCTTTGAATAAAAAGGAAGCAAAGGCTCGCTTGACACATCTTGGATATCAAGGTGTACTACGGAGTTATTATGATGCTAGTGGCACAGGAAAAGCGATTTATCAACTAAAAGAAGAGGTGCCTTTGATTGCCTCTGTTCGAAGTAATATTAGTACGTTTTCTGAAAAGGAAATTATAGAAATGATTCTGCTGCATGTTGACGATTATCAAGTGACGGTGGCAGAATTGGTCGTAATTTTTGGGATTGATATTTACGAAGCTAAAGCCTTGATTCAGCGTTTGAAAAAAAGTGGCAACATTAGTATTTTAAGAAAAGGCTTCAAGTCTATTTATGTGATCAAACAGTCCATTCACCTCAAAGAGCCTAAACTTAGAACTACCTCAAAGAAAAGTAAACTTCAAAAAATAGAAATTCCAAGCGAAGAAAAAATCAAAATTCCAGATGCAGATGTCCTCCAGTTGGCAATTGATTACAAAGGGAAACTAACCCCCACTTTATTGTGTTTGAAAAAGAAAATCTCTATTGACGAAGCCAAACAGAAATTAGAAGCCTTGTACGAGCAAGGTGTTTTTGTGATGGATGTGGATGAGGAAAATTGTGTGATGGAGTATCGCTTGAGAGATCAATCTTTGTTGTAAAAATTAAAAGATTAAAAATGAAAGTACTTGTTTTATTTGGGTTGCTAACCTTCTTGATGGTATTTATCTATTATGCCTCCAAAGCGTATTATCAGAATATATACGAACAGACAAAACACAAAGCAAGTGATGCCGATATTTTCAAAATAATGGCAAATTCCAATCATTTTATTACGGTAAAGCAACTAACTGCGAGAACAGAGTTAACGAAAAAAGAAGCGGCTAATCGCTTGGCTTCTTTGGCAATGGAAGGGGCTTTGAGGCGTTATTATGATGGCAATGGTATAAAAACGGTCTATCAATTAATCGAAGGTGTTCCTTTGTTTGATTCTCTTCCTGCTGACTTGAATGGCTTGTCTGAAGACGAAATTATAGCTGTTATTCTCTTGCATGTTGATGATGCTCAAGTGACGATTGCTGAATTAGTCGTCATTTTTGGAATTAATATATCAGAAGCTAAAATTGTATTAAGCCGCTTAAAAAAAGCAGGTAAATTAAATGTGCTTTACAATAAAGGCTTTCGAAAAATTTATGTAATCAACAAGTCTTTGCATACGCCTCAACCTGTTTTGAGAGCTGCTCCACACAAAAGAAGTCGTACTCAATTAGCGATTCCAGCACAAGAAAAAATCAAAATTCCAGACGCAACTGTTTTACAATTAGCCATTGAATATGATGGGCGATTAACGCCCACTTTGGTTTGCATTAAGTTGGAAGTTTCTATGGACGAAGCCAAATTAAAATTGGAGCAACTGCATGAGCAAGGTGTTTTTGAGATAGCCATTGATGAGAAAAATGCACTGTTAGAATACCAGATTAGAGATCGAACTTTGTTGGGGTAGGGGAATAGGTGGTAAGGTGTTTTCGCTTATCTGTAGCGAAGTTCTTGCTGGGTGTTTAGGCGGAGCAAGACAAAATAAGGTATATATATTAGCGTAATTTGAATAGCAAAGGTTATCATTAAAATTTGCATCGTTAAAACGTCAGAATACCCTGACAACAGATTCATCATTCCGTAAGAATAAACATATCCCCAAAAAAAGATGAAAATAAAATAAAAGCCTAGGAACGAAGTATATACATCGTGCGCATCAAATTTAGATTTGATCTCTTTAGCGTCCAAAAAATTAGCTATTTTTCCTGTATCAATTAAATGTCTATTAATAAAGTAGGCGTTAAAAAGGAATGTCCCTCCTGTTATAAAAAATAAATAGGCAACTTGTCCTGCACCAACAGCATGTATATGTGTGGTATTTAAGTTATTAACAAAAAAATCATATTCAGACATGTAAAAATAATAATAATAACCGCTAATATTTAAGGTGAATTCAGCAAAAACTAAGAGGGTGATTAGTTTTAGCCTACTATCAATATATGTTTTATTAGAATCAAATTTTTCGTCTAAAATATTAGGCATGGTAGCTTTGTTTTTTATTGTTGCTGTGTTTCAATTTTGGAAATATAAAAGGCATTAATGAGGAATACATTTTCTAGAATATTTGGAGTATTTTTTCTTGTTTGTTTGATAGGATTAAATTTAGCTAGAATAGCTATTTAAATGCTTTTTTTTTGAAACTATTTCGCTAAAAAAAATATATTTTCAACTATGTCTTGATGGAGACAAAATATTCTACTTTTTGTCAAAATAAATACATGCCTTTCCTTAAAAACTGAGTACAGGACAAAAGTTGTTTTATCTAATAAAATAAAGTATCTGCTTAACATTTTATTAGATTTTAGATCGCTATCGCTTTTAGATACTAGATTTTAGACCCTATTGAGATGCAATAAGGTCTAAAATCTACCAGCGA
>CALDEP010000108.1 GCA_937942475.1 uncultured Aureispira sp. | reverse complement strand
ATGTTATTGATAACAAGTGTCATTTTATTTTTTTATCTAAAAATTTAATAGGGCAGAGCTTTAATTCTTCTTAACTTTAAATGATCCCTATTGAGTACAGTTTAACATAAGTTTTGACTTTTATTACAGAGAATTTTTGATGAAATTCGAGGACTCCCGCAGTTTGATAGCCTTAGCTATCAGAACGAGGACAAGACGAAGAAGTTTGCAAAAAGGCTCGCTTAATAAGTGTTGAAAATTTATGTTACACTGTACTGAGTGCCATCTTACGGTTTTTAATCAAAGCGTTTATTTATGAAACTCCCAATTTATATAAATAAGCTCCATCTTCGTTCCTATAAATTCCTAAATTATGCTGATTCGATTAATTACAATTCTAATAGTTTTACTAGGGTTTGAGTCTCAAGTTGCTGCACAGATTATACCGCCCTCTAATGAGCTAATGGCTCCACATGCACAAACACATCTGCACAATAATGCAAACCATGAATGTGGGACAGAAGCCAGTCCAAAAGATATCGCATTCTTACAAAAACAACGCATTCAGTTTGAAGAAACAGAACGTGCCTTTTTGCGAAATTATGAAAATCGACATCGAATGCCCCTAATGCAAGTGCCTATCCAGGCACATATTGTTCGTCAGGCAAATGGTACAGGAGGATTGACCTTAGCACAACTCAATACAGCTGTTTTAGGCATGAATAGTTATTTTGTTAATGCAAATTTAGAATTTTTTATATGTGGGATTAACTATATTGACGATAGCACTTATTATGATTTTAATACATCAGATCAATCAACACTAACTTCAGCTAATGACGTGTTTAATGTAATTAATATTTACTTTTTTAATTCGATCATGTCAGGGAGTGGTGGTTTATGTGGTTATACAAACTTTCCAAATGCGGGAAGTAGTATTATTATGATGGCGAATGGATGTGCGACCAATGGCTCTACACTTTCGCACGAGATGGGACATTTCTACGCCTTGTATCATACACATGGAAAAACGAATACAGGAACAACAGATGAATTGGTGGATGGCTCAAATTGCTCCAATCATGGAGATGATGTTTGCGATACCCAAGCAGATCCTAATTTAAGTGGTTTGGTCAATACCTCTTGTCAATATACAGGAACAGGAGTAGATGCTAATGGAGATACTTATGTGCCTGATCCTAATAATATTATGTCGTATTCAAGGAAGGCTTGTCGGACGGTATTTACACCAGCACAATATGCTCGTATCAATTCTACAGCAATTAATAGCCCTTATAGAAATGGACTCAATTGTCCATCGCCTAATGATGGCGGGATCACTACTATTCTTTCGCCACAAAATAATGGCTCAGCTTGTGGCAGTCCTTCTATACCAGAAGTAGTTTTGTATAACTTTGGAACAGATACATTGACTAGTGTGACCATCAATTATCAAATAGACAATGGAATCGTCAATACAATTTCATGGACAGGTTCTTTGGCTTCTTATACCAGCCTCAATGTATCCCTTCCTTCGATGGTCTTTCCGATTGTAAACTACACCTTTACCGTTTATACTAGTAATCCGAATACCATTATAGATGTGAATAATAATAACGATACTGCAAGCGTGATGATGCAATATGAAGTGACTCAAGGTTTGCCCTATGCAGAAGCCTTTGATTTGGGGACAATTCCTACAGACATATATGTATTCGATGAAACAAATGACAGATCTACTTGGACTTATAATAATAGTATAAGTGGATTTGGTACAGGCGTAGGAAGTATGTCTATGAATAATTATCCTAATAGTACAACAGGAGAATTAGATTGGATTTTGATTCCTATTTTTGACTTAACGAACCAGGTAAACACCATACTAACCTTTGATGTTGCCTATGCCCAATACAATGCAAACCTTAACGATACCTTGTTAGTTGTGGTGAGAGATAGTTGTAATGCAACTTATAATATGATTTATCAAAAAGGCGGAGTTGATTTAGCAACAGCTCCTGATCTTCAAGGTGTTTTTGTTCCAGCTGCAACGGAATGGCGTACCGATACGATTGATTTATCGGCTTATAGTGGCTCTTCTTGGATACAATTGGCTTTTCTTAATCAAGGAGGCTATGGAAATGTAGTGTATTTGGATAATATTAATATACAGGGAACTTGTAATCTGACCGCTTCTGCTACCGCAACAAATGTGATTTGTAATGGCGCAACAGATGGAACTGCAACGGTGACAGGATTGAATGGCGCAGGGTATAATTTTATATGGTCAGATGGGCAAACTGGATTAACAGCAAGCAATTTAGGCACCGGTATTTATACGGTGACCGTTGGAGATATTAATGGTTGTTTTGCAACTGCAACAACTATGGTGACAGAACCAACTGCTCTAAGCGCAACAACGATAGATAATGGAGATGGTTCAGGGACAGTTACTGTTTCAGGCGGTGCTTCTGGGTATACCTATCAATGGGATGCAAGTGCAAACAATCAGACGACGGCTACTGCAAGCAATTTAAATAATGGAACCTACGCAGTTACAGTTACAGATGCTAATGGCTGTACGGTTGTGACTGCTGTAACGATCACGGTGGTGGGGGTAAATGATATAGTTGCAGTAGATCGTTTTGATGTGATTCCAAATCCTAACAAAGGAGAATTTACCATAGAGGTAGATTTTGAGCAAAGTCAAGATGCTGTTGTTCAGATAACAGATGTATTGGGGCGTACTTTGCGTACATTCAACTTTGATACGGACCACAAAACCATTGCAATAGATATGAGTGCCTATGGCAGCAGTGTTTATTTTGTAGTCCTTCGTACACCTAATAAAACGATGACAAAGAAAGTTGTTATAAAAAAATAGAGTGCCTTAGAAAAAAACTTTAAAATAAAAAAGGTAACAGCCACGATTAAAGTGACTGTTACCTTATTAGAACCATTTGATGGAACTAGTTCATCTATCTTTGTAAGATGATTTTTTCTGTAAAACGTCCTTCCTCTGTTATAATCGTCAAGAGATAAACCGCATTAGGAAAACTAGATAAATCCAAGGTCAAGCTGTTAGGCGAATTCGTACTATTTTTGTCCAAAATTAATTGCCCTGCCAAGCTTGTTAAGCTTAATTGTTGTATAGATCCTTTTTTAGATTCTATATTTAAAATTGAAGATACAGGATTCGGGTAAACACGAATCATTGATTCCGTTTGGCTTATCGTAGTAGCAGATAAGGCACAGAATGCAGCGGAGTCAATAACATTGATAAAAGAAGAACAAGTACCTATATTTCCAAAAGTATCTGTTACAGTAAGTGTCACTAGGTTTGAATCTAAATCATTACAGTTAAAAGTATAACTTGATTGTCCATTAATTAAATAAGAAAGAATGCTACAGTTGTCATAACTGCCATTGTCAATATCACTAGGAGAAACAACGACAAGACCAGCACTTGATAAATAAGCAGTAGTACTACTACAACTAGCGATTGGGGCAATGGTATCAAGAATAGTCACAGTAGAAGCACAAGCACTTGTGTTTCCAGATAGATCTACGACAATAAGCGTTATAGTCTGTACTCCTATATCAGCACAATTAAAAAACATAGAATCTAGTCCATTAACCTGTATAGAACCAATTCCGCAGTTGTCAGAACTACCATTGTCAATTTGAGTAGGGTAGATAACAGAAAGCCCAGTATTTGATAAATAAGCAGTAGTAGTGTTACAACTAGCGATTGGGGTAATCGTATCAAGAATTGTCACAGCAGAAGCACAAGTACTCGTGTTTC
>CALDEP010000107.1 GCA_937942475.1 uncultured Aureispira sp. | reverse complement strand
TGGAGAAAGCCTGCTATGAATAGATTATTTTAGAGCTATTTTTTAGATTTGAGGAAAATGAAATGGCTCTTTTTTATAAAAAAGAAAATATTAAAGCAATCTTTGATTTATCTATTTTTAATGTGAGTGCTAGGGGAAATAATAGCTTTGAACATCCTAGTGCCTCATTTTGTTGACTTTAGATCGTATCTAAAACGAAGGTTGAAAATAAAGAACAGCTTATTTTGGCTGAAATACGGGAATTTTTGGCAAGAAAATACCCTTGTTACTAAAGCTAAAAGTTCTAAATTTGATAAAATCTCAAATTAAAACAAAATACAATATTAAAATGAAAAATTTACTACTAATAGTAGCACTTGTTACATTTCAAACAAGTTTGTTTGCACAATTACCTGATTTTGATTTTAAAGTAAAAGAAGAAACTCAATCAATGAGTCAAGGCTCGGCAAATGCCCTTGTGGTTAGTTGGCCAAAAGCTTCTGAAAAAACGGTTTCCAAGAATTGGAAAAACTATGCTAAAAAGTTCAAAGGAAAAGTAAGCTACGACCGTAATCAAGGAGAATACTTCTTGGACAATGCAGAGCTAAAAGACATGAGTGAAAACAATGTCGATGTTCGAACAAAAATTATCCAAAAAGGAGAAGGAGTTGAAATGATTGTTTGGTTTAACTTGGGCGTTACTTATTTGTCGTCTAAAGAACATGGTGAGCGTTATCCTGCTGCTGAGAACTTTTTGCGTAAGTTTGACTTGATGATCTATGCAGAGTTAATGAAGGAACAACTCAAAGTAGAGGAAAAGAAAGAAAAACTGATGACAAAAGAGTTGAAAAAGACTCAGAAAGCGCAGGAAAAAGAGAAAAAGAAAATAGAAAAACAGCAAAAAACGATTGATAAAGCACAACAAGCAATTGACGAATCTGAAAAAGTGCTAGATGAGCAAAAAACTATTGAAGAAAAACAAGCTTCTGAAATAGAAGAACAAAATCAATTGATTGACTTAATCAATGCAAAAATTAAAGAAGCCAAGAAAAAATAAATTCTTGTGCTTGACAATAAATAGTTTGGTTCAGTAGCAAGTTTTGTGGTCATAAAAAAAGAAGCACCTTTATCCAACTATATGAGTCGTAAGTATTAAGTAGAAAGTCGTATGTTTTCTTTTGATAATAAACGACTTTCTACTTAAAACTTATATCCAGATTCATAGCATTAAAAAGGATTCTAAATATTGAGTTCCCACAAAACTTCTGATTGAGCCAATAGTTTTACTTAAGAATTCAAAGCCATATCTCACAAGGATATGGCTTTCTTAATTCTTAAGGAAGGCTGAAAAAGGGGGACAAAACTGTTATAAAAAAAATAATTTCGATAAAAGTGTGGTAGAAATATTGCCAGTTCTCACAAAAAGCACGTCTTTTGTGTTGTTATAACCATAATAGTCAGATAAAGTCTACGAAACCAAAATCTTAAAGTAAAATATAGTGCAGAACAGAACGTATCGATCTTTTATTGTTTTTCTATGGAGTAGCTTTTTTTTAGGTTTAGTATTTAGTTGTGCCGAGCCTAGAGCGCCAGAAGGAGGACCACAAGATAAGCAACCACCAAGAATTCATTCTAAGAAATATTCTACCCCCAATCCAAGTACTAATTTCAGAGATAATCAAATTATACTGACTTTTGACGAATGGATTAAGCTGCAAGCAGCATCCACACAGGTAGTGATTTCTCCACCTTTAGAGAATCGTCCAGAGATTAAAATTAGGAATAAATCAGTTGTTGTTAAATGGAAAGAGCCCCTAAAGGATAGCACGACCTATATTATTAATTTTGGAGATGCGGTGATGGATATTACAGAAGGGAATATTGTTCCGAATTTAAAGATGGTCTTATCTACAGGACCTTATTTGGATTCCTTGTCTTGCTCAGGGCAGATTGTTGACGCTGAAACAAGAGCGCCAAAGGAAGAGGTTTGGGTAATGTTGTATGAGAATCTAGCAGATAGTGTGCCTAAGAAAGAGAAGCCTTATTATTTTACAAAAACAGACAAAGGCGGCAATTTTAAATTAGAATACATTAAAAAAGGACGGTATCGAATTTTTGCCCTAGAGGATAAGAATAGAGATTATAAATACAATCAAAATAATGAGTCCATTGCATTTTTAGATTCTTCTTTTCAAATTAACGATACCATACAACCGATGTTTCGTTTGAGAATGTTTCAAGAGCGAGAAGCAACAAGGGTATTAAGTAGCAAACTAGAAGCTTATGGAGCATTGAAAATAACGCTTAATAATGCCGTGCAGAGCCCCAGTGATCTTAAATTGTTGGATGCTCCAGATGATTTTAAAACATGGATAGAACAGGGGAACGACACCTTGCGTTTGTGGTTTGATGGGACGATGCCAGATACAGGAAAGTGGTCTTTTGTCATTCAAAATGAAGCAGAAGAATTGCTAGATACCATTCAAGTTAAGGCGAAAAATCGAACAGAATATATTGATGAAGCTAGTAATTTGAGATGGTATCAAAAAAGCAAAGAACCTGCGGCTAAAGATGGCGGAAATAAAAGAAAGGCGATCCAGGTCTTGTTGCCACTTCAAGATACGCTTGTCATGCCACAAGATCCTTTTGAGGCGATGGAGCTTTATTTTACACGCCCTATTGTAGACCTAGATACCAATCAAATTCTTTTGTTAAAGGACACCAGTGTATCTGTCGTACGACTGGAAATTACAGAAACCATAGATAGTTTGACACAAGATGTACAGTTGGATACAACCTATAAAACCGTGTTACAAGATACTTTTTTGCCTGTGTCTAAGCCGCTGATTACGATTCAGAACTATTTAAAATTGGCTTATGTCTGGCAAGTAGATGCTCGATATAAAATAATGGTTTTGCCAAATGCAGTCACTGACTATTTAGGATTGATGAATCAAGATACCTTATCTAGAATTTATGCTATTAATAAGAAAGAGGATTATGGAACGGTAACCCTTGTTATCTCAGGAGCCGACAGTAGCCTACAATATGTGGTACAGTTGTTAGATTCTAAAAAAAATCTAGTGCAAGAAGTCGTTGTTAAAGATTCAACTCAAATGACCTTTGTTTATGAAAATATTCCGACCAATGCTTATACCGTTCGAGTGATCCACGATGAATTGCCTAATGGGCGTTGGGATGTGGGAAGTTACGACAACAATAGACAGGCAGAATTAACGACTACTACAAAAACGATTAATCTGAAGCCTGGATGGGAAAATAGTATGGAATTAGACCTAAATCCTGCTGCAAGCAAGGGCGCTAAAAGTGAAGGAGAAGAGAAGAAGGGAATTACCAAAGAAGAGGAGCCGATTAACAAGAAAAAGAAAAAATAATTCCTTCTTGAATTTTTAGATTTTTGCTAGTTACTTTCTTGACAAGTAGTTGCTTGTGCTGTATTCTTGGTTTTGAATATAAGAAAAGTCCCTTTTTTTTGACTGGAAGTATTCCACTAAGTAGCTTAAATTTGCAGGACAGAAGACAGATCGTGAAAGCTCACAGATAAGATTTTTAGGAAATGTGTTTAATAAGCACTAAAAAAAGACTATTTTTACTAATCCTAAAGAAGTCCTTTCAATAGATATATTATTTTATATCTCCCAATTAAGCCATTTTGCATGAGCCGATTAGAAGCCCTTTTTATGTATAAAAAGGTCAGATTATTGGCAAAGAAATATAGGAAAACTATATGACAAGCCCCACTTGCTTTTTGTCCCCAAAAAGTAAGTCATAAAGATGAATTAAATCAACATATTCTTATAAACAACCAAAACACTAAAGAGCGTATGCAAAAAATTAGTTTACTAACTACACTACTGTTTATCTGTAGTATCACAGCTTTTGCGCAAATCAACGATGGCTCTATGCCTAAAAGTTTTGTGCCAGCTTTTTATCTCAATCAAACCATTCCTGTGACAACAATGCCTGCTTTGGACATGGCTGTTATCCATGAAGAAAACACAGAGCGAGATGCAAAAGGCATATTAATGTTTAACACCAAAATTCAACCCACTAGCATTGAGTTAGGAACAGAAGGAGTTTGGGATAAATATCCAAATGGAGATCAAATTTGGAGAACACGTATACAGGCAAAAGACGCTAAGGGAGTGGTCTTGTATTTTAGTAATTTTAGAATTCCTACAGGAGCAAAACTATATGTTTATAGTGTTGACAAAAAGGAAGTTTTGGGAGGCTTTACAAGTGAGAACAACCAAATGAGCGGTCAATTTGCTTTAGGACCAATCTATAGCGATGATGTAATTGTTGAATATTTTGAACCTGCACGAGTAGCTGGTCAAGGTCAATTCACCATCAATGGCGTTGGAAACATGTATCGTTTTGTAAAAACAACAGAGAACTTTGGGGATTCAGATCCTTGTGAAGTAAATGTGAATTGCACGCCAGAAGGAACAGGTAAAACACAACAACGTGATGCTGTTGCTCGTATTTTGGTACGAGTAGGAAGTAGTGCAGGATGGTGTTCTGGAGCAATGGTCAACAATGCCTTACAAAATTGTGATCGTTATTTCTTGACGGCATTACACTGTGCCTTGGGAACACAAGGAGTCAACTCTTCGATTGCTTCTGCGGCTGATTTTGGACAATGGATTTTTTATTTCAACTACCAAGCAACGGGATGTACTAGCCCTACGACACAGGGAACCTTAGCCAATCAAGCTTTGACTGGTTGTACTATGAGAGCCCACAGTAATGGTGGCGGTGGAGGAAGTGGTTCAGATTTCTTGTTATTAGAAATTAGCAATACCATTCCATCAAGTTATAATGTCTTTTTTGCAGGATGGAATGCTGGAACTGCTGCAACAACAGGAGGGTATGGAATTCATCACCCTGCTGGAGACATCAAAAAAGTATCTGCTTTTTCTGCAACAACAGCAACGTCAGGATGGAATGGTTCAGGATTAAGTAGCCATTGGAGCTTATCTTGGATTGCAACAACCAATGGACATGGAGTAACAGAGGGCGGTTCTTCGGGATCTCCTTTATTTAATAACAGTGGTCAAATTGTAGGAACCCTAACAGGAGGAAGTTCTTTTTGTACGAGTCCTAACAGTCCAGATTCTTATGGTAAGATGTCTTATCACTGGACTTCAAATGGTGCCGCTGCGAATAGACAATTAAGAGCCTGGTTAGACCCTTCAAATTCAGGTATTACAACACTAACAGGAACGTATTTCCCTTGTACACCAACGAATTCATTGGATGCAGGGATTGCCAATATTACAAATCCTGCGGATAGCACGACGATTTGTGACGATCCATTTGCTCCAGAAGTAGTTTTGGAGAACTTTGGTACAACAACCTTGACTTCTGCAACCATCAGTTATCAAGTGAATACAGGAGCAGTTAGCACCTTTTCATGGACAGGTTCACTAGCAGGAGGCGCAACCGAAACGGTTACTTTGCCTTTAGTAGCAATTCCTGCAGGGGGAGCTGTGTTTACCTTCCGTGCCTTTACGAGCAATCCAAATGGCGGAACAGATGCGAATACAGCAAATGACGAAACGTCTGTTGTAAGTCAATACAGAAGCTCTAGTGCCTTACCTTATGCAGAAGCATTTGGAGCAGGAGCCTTACCAGCAGACATTACGATCTTAGATCAAAATGGAGATGGAAACCAATGGGTTTATGATAATACCGTCAATGGTTTTGGAGCGGCAACAACGACAGGAAGTATGGCAATGAATAACTTTGCAGCCAACTTTACAGGTCAATACGATTGGTTCTTTGTCCCAACATTAGATTTAACAGGTCAAACAGGAACTGCTTTAACCTTTGATGTTGCTTATGCTCGTTATGACGGTACTTACAGCGATACCTTGATTGTTGCCATCAATTCAGATTGTGGAACCTCTTATACGCCTGTTTATTTCAAAGGAGGAACAGACTTGGCAACAGCGCCAGATGCAACGGCACTTTTTGTACCGACAGCAACGCAATGGCGTACCGAAACGATAGATTTAAGTGCTTATGATGGTGCAAGCCATGTACGAGTTGCTTTTCTTAATTTCTCAGGATATGGACAACAGATGTTTGTTGATAATATTAACATTCAATCAGGTGCGGTTGTGAATGGATTGGATGCTGGTATTTCAAGCATCACCAATCCAGTAGATAGCACAACGATTTGTGACGATCCTTTTGTACCAGAAGTCGGCTTAGAAAACTTTGGAACAACAACTTTGACTTCTGCAACGATTAATTATCAAGTAAATGCAGGAACCATTGCAACTTTTGCATGGACAGGTTCTATTGCTCCTGGAGCAACGGAAACGGTCAGTTTACCTTTAGTAACCATTCCTGCGGGAGGAGCTGTATTTACGTTCCGTGCCTTTACAAGCAATCCAAATGCAGGAACAGATGCCAATACAGCAAACGATGAAACATCGGTTGTAAGCCAATATAGAGCAACAAATGCCTTGCCTTATGCAGAAGCATTTGGTGGTGGTGCTGTGCCAACGGACATTACTTTGTTAGATCAAAATGCAGATGGTAATGTGTGGGATTATGATAATGCTGTAAATGGTTTTGGAACAGCTATCGACGTAGGTTCTATGCACATGGATAACTTTGGGGCTAACTTTGCAGGTCAATACGATTGGTTTTTTGTGCCAACAGCGGATTTGACAGGACAAGTAGGAACTTCAATGACCTTTGATGTTGCTTATGCTCGTTATGATGCGACCTACAGCGATACCTTGATTATTGCCATCAATTCAGATTGTGGAACCACTTATACACCTGTTTATTTTGAAGGAGGAAGTGATTTAGCAACAGCGCCAGATCAAACGGCGCTCTTTGTACCGACAGCAGCGCAATGGCGTACAGAAACGATTGATTTAAGTGCTTATGATGGCGCAAGTCATGTACGAATCGCCTTTATTAATTTATCGGGATATGGACAACATGTTTATGTCGATAATATTAATATCCAAGCGGCTGTTTCTTGTAACCTAACAGCAGCAATTACAGCTACAACAGATGCTTCTTGTAATGGAAATAGCGATGGTTCACTAACGCTTACAGCAAGTGGAGGAACCCCAACTTATTCTTACAATATAGGAGCAGGCGCTCAAACTTCAGGAACCTTTGGTGGTTTAAGCCAAGGAACATATATTATTACAGTAACAGATAATGCTGCTTGTTCTACAACAGTTGGCGTTTCTATTGGAGAGCCTGCTGTATTGACGGCTTCTTTGAATTCTAGTTCAAATATAGCTTGTTTTGGTGATGCAACAGGTTCTGCTGAGATTTCAACGACAGGAGGGACCTTAGCTTATTCTTATAATATAGGAGCAGGAGTACAAAGCTCAGGTTTGTTTACGGGTTTGACGGCAAACAATTATGTCGTGACCGTGACAGATATGAACAACTGTATGTCTACTGTTCCAGTAGTACTGACACAACCAGCAAGTGCTTTGTCTGCTGCTGTAACTAGCACAACAAATCCTACTTGTAATGGAACGACAGGTGGTAGTTTTGAAGTTGCAGGTTCGGGTGGAACAGCACCTTATAGCTATGACACTGGTTCTGGTGCGCAATTTAATGGCGCCTTTTTAAATTTGAGTGCTGGCACTTATCCTATCTCAGTTACAGATGGTAATGGCTGTGTCACAACAACTGTTGCTACCTTAACGAACCCAAGTTTGATTGTTGCAAACGCATCGGTTTCTAGTAATTATAATGGAGCAGAAATTAGTTGTAATGGTGCGGCAGATGGTGCAATTACAGCAACCGCAACAGGTGGAACAGGAACCTTAACTTATGCATGGAGCAATGGTCAAACAGGACCAATTGCAACAGGTTTATCTGCCAATGCTTATACGGTTACGGTTACAGATGCCAATGGTTGTACGACCAATGAAGTAGTGGTGGTTAGTGCCCCTGCTATTTTATCAGGAACAGCAGTAGATAATGGAAATGGAACAGCAACAGCTACTCCTGCTGGTGGAACACCAGTCTATTCTTACCTATGGGATGCCGCAGCAGGAAGTCAAACAACTGCAATGGCAACTGGTTTGGTGAATAATGGAACTTATGCGGTTACGATTACAGATGCCAATGGTTGTACTACAGTAACCTCCGTAACGGTGACTATTGTAGGCTTGGATCAAATCCCAGATTTATCTGCTTTTGACATCATTCCAAATCCTAATGCAGGAACATTCCAAGTACAGGTAAACTTTACAGAAGCGAAAGAGGCTACCGTACGATTGACCAATGTTTTAGGACAGGTATTGAAAGAATATTCTTATTCTGATGCTTCTTTTAGCATTCCTGTAGAATTAACAAGTCAAGCAAGTGGTGTTTATTTTGTTATCCTTCAAACAGGAGAGCAAAGCACGACCAAAAAAGTAGTGGTTACTAAATAAAGTCTAGAAGCTTTAAATAGCACTAAAAATATAGAGCCTTATTCCTTCGGGAGTAAGGCTCTTTTTTTGATAGGTGGTTTTTTGTCCTTAGTTTTGGATTAACATAATACCAAACACATCGGTTATTACTAAAATGGGCGTTAATCACTAGAAAAAACAGCAGAAAAGGCACAGTTTGGATTTGATGTGTATGAAACGAATAGTGTAGAGGCAGCTAAAAAATTAGCGGCAAGCTTGTAATTAGCTTATTTAAATATAAACTGCTCCTTAGAAATTAGAATCCACCTAATAGGACTTCTCTACGAAGCAGAGAAACAATTTAATATCCTTTCATAATCCTACTAGCAAGACTTGGACTAATTCTTTGAACAATTTTTAGCCACTTAACCTTGCCGATATTCACCTCAAAGTGATTCTTTTGGAACGCTAGCATGAACTCCTTCGCAAGTTGTTGTGGGTGGATTTTTCCTTTACCTCTACCTGCTGTCATAGCAGTATCTACTAATGGTGGAATAATCTCAAAGACTTTAATGGTATCCAATTGATAACGCAAGGCTTGAGAAAATATATGGAGCCCTGCTTTGGTGCCACAATAAACAGGAGCCATCATTTTGGGGGCTAAGGCTAAACCTGAGGAGACATTAACAATAGCTGCATTTTTATTTTGTTCTAATGTAGGCAACAACAGACCAATCATTTGAATAGGAACGCTTAAATTGATCTTAATTTCTTGTGCTATTTTGCTACTTAGGTGAGGTTCTTCTAAAAAGAGATAATTATATTGAATACCTGCATTGTTGATTAAGATATTTAAGTCAGGGTGTTTTTGTTCTATAAATAAGACCAACTCTTCTAGACAATTTTTGTGACTGAGGTCACCAACAAAAGGAATAATACGGGGATCGCTTAATGCCAAAGCTTTCAGCTTTTCTTCATTTCTTCCTAAAGCAATAATCTGATTGTCTTTTTCCAAAAATGCTTCTAACAATGCTAAACCAATTCCAGCGGTTGCGCCTGTAATCAAAATTTTATTTCCACTCAATTTCATGCCTTCAATTGTATTTTTTGTGAATTAATACTACAAAGGTCAGCGAATACTGCATCAAATCCATTTACATAGGTAAAGAAAAAAAAGAACCTGCTTTACTTTTTCTCTGCACGAATTCTACTCAATTGAGTTGCGCTAACACCTAAATAAGAGGCAATATGGTATTGAGGAATGAGTTGCTCTAAATTAAGGTGTTCTTGTTGGAAAATTGCATAACGTGCTTTGGCATCTAGCATAACCAGTTCAATTTCACGTTTTTCTTTTCGAATAAAAAATTGCTCTGCTAAGAGCCTTGCAATTCGTTCTATCTTAGGATACTGGTCGTATAAATTTGTGAAAGCAGTATAGTCGCTTACCAACAGTTGAGAAGGAGTGAGGCATTGTATATTAATTAGGTTTTGATTCTTACTAATTAAAGAAGAAAAGGCTCCAACAAAATGTTGTGTTGTAAAAAATGTCTTGTTGTACTCTTCTCCTTTTTGATTCCTATAAAAAGCTCTTAAAACGCCAGATTGTACAAAGGCAAATTGCCTAGCATAGCTGCCTTCTTGAGCAAAATAAGATTTTTTTTCCCATTGTTCGACATGAAATAAAGCAGTTAGAGCCTGCCATTCTTCTGTGTTCAGATGAATAAATTGCTTGATAACTGCTTTAAGATCTTTCATGGTAATGCTTTCTTTTATCGTCCCTTAATTCGAGCCCAAAGTGCAGGAGCCATTTCGCTAAATTTTATGCGATCGGTATCTCGATCTTCTTCAGCCTTAAAGACTCCATCTTCTTCTGTTAAAACAAAACGGAAAATATAACGATCTTCTAAAGGAACCGTGCTCGTTTCGGGAACGCCAAGCATTCCAAAACGTAAATTATTAAACATAATACTGCCATCGGGCTGCTCTATTAGATTATAATAACCATTGGCAAACCAAAGGAGAATGTCTAAATGTTCTTCCCCTTGATATTTATCAATTAGATGATGATTCTTAGGCAATTTAATGAACTTCACGGTCGGTTTTTTATCCAAAAGAGAATAAGTCCCATAATAATAAGCATCCTCTGCAACAACTGTCGTTTGCCACAAAACGGTATTTAAAATAGAAGGATAGGTAATGTATTCTGAATACTCAATTCCTTGCTTTTCAAGGCTGTCTACCACCACGTTATTCATAACCGACTTACCATAAAACGTACTTGCCATATACAAGGTCGCAACCGTGATGCCTAGATAATTCCAAAAGCGTTGCTTGGGATATTTTTTAGCAAAGAAAGCACCCATTAAACCGATAATCATAGGAACGGTATAGAGTGGATCTAAAATCGAAATGTTATTAAAGGCGACTCGATAACGAGAAAAAGGTTCAAAAATTTGAGTGCCATAAGCCGTACAAGCATCAATGATCCAATGTGTTAAGAACGCTAAGAAAAACATTAAAGTCCAGTTCTTAAAACTAGGATCGTATTCGATCAGTTCTCGATCTTTATAGTTCCTTTTTAAGCTCTTTATTAAGGGAATAAAACCTAAAGCAAACACACTCAAGATGCCTCCCATGACTAAACTTTGACTCATATAGGTGAGTGCCCCTAAGCCGCCCACAATTAGCCCATAGAAGAGAAACCACCAGGTGGCTAAAATGCTTTGTGTGATGGAACTCTTGTGTAAATCTCGTTTATAATATTGCAAACTGAGCCAAGCGAAAATCGGCGCAGCGACTAAGGTAAATAGAATTGAATGCGTAATTCCTCGATGATAGACCAGCCCATAAATTTGATTGTCTAGGAATAAGCGAGAAAATACATCTAAGTCTGGAATCGTACCAGCAATAGCCCCAATCAGGATCGCCTTATTCCCCATCTTTTCTCCTAAAATGGCATGTCCCATTGCTGCACCAAGCGTTGCTTGTGTAATTGAATCCATAATTTATTGTGCTTGTGTTTTGTTGTAAATTGAATTTGGTCCAGCCTTATGACTGTTGGACTACCAATTAGACGCAAAAAAGGTAAGATTAGTTTACAGAGAAGAGACCTTTTCAATGAAAGACAAGTTTTATTCAATGAATGGGGGCGAAGTTTAATAACTTCTGTTTTTAGAATCCATAATAATGGTAACGGGACCGTCATTGATGAGTGCCACTTTCATGTCTGCGCCAAATTTTCCTGTACCGACTTTCTTGCCCAAACTATTTTCTACTGTTTGAACAAAATTTTCATAAAGCGGAATGGCAAGTTCTGGGCGAGCTGCTTTGATGAAGGAAGGTCGAGTGCCTTTTTTTATATTGGCGTGTAAGGTAAATTGACTAACAACAATAATGTCGCCTTCAACGTCTCGAATAGAGCGATTCATTTTGCCTTCGTCGTCGCTAAAAATACGCAAATCCAAGACTTTTTTGCACAACCAATCAATGTCTTCTTGCTGATCTTCTTGTTCAATTCCTATTAATAATAAGAGTCCTTGCCCAATTTTAGCATTGATTTTTCCTTCGATCGTAACAGAAGCTTCTTGGACTCGTTGTAATATGATTCTCATTGGATGAAATTTAATGCCTGATTTGATACAGGGATATATTGAAATTTAAACTATATTTTGGTACTTAGTAAGCTACTATATTTTATGCAGAAGGGAAGTTAGTAATTATATTTATTCTTCCAAAAGTGTTTTAAATAGCTGCGAATGCCCTTTTCTCGTTGGTTGTTTCCTGGCTCATACAACTTTGTATTTTCAATCTCCTTAGGCAAATATTCTTGATGCACAAAATTGCCTGGATGATCGTGTGCATATTGATATTCCTTGCCATAGTCGAGCTGCTTCATCAAATTGGTGGGCGCATTTCGGAGGTGCAAAGGAACGGATAAATCGCCTGTCTGTTTGACCAAACGCTGCGCATGATTAATCGCCATATAAGAAGCATTGCTTTTAGGAGAGGTAGCCAAATAAGTCGCACATTGTGCTAATAAAATCCTACTCTCAGGATAACCAATCGTTGTTACCGCTTGAAAGGTATTATTAGCAATAACCAAGGCAGTAGGATTGGCATTACCAATATCTTCAGAAGCCGCAATGAGCATTCGTCGAGCAATAAATTTCACGTCTTCTCCTCCTTCAATCATTCTTGCCAACCAATAAACGGCTGCATTGGGATCAGAACCTCTAATGGACTTGATAAAAGCGGATACAATATCGTAATGTTGTTCTCCCGTTTTGTCATAACGAACGATATTGTGCTGTACTTTGGCTTGAACCAGAGCATCGGTTAAAATGACCTTTTGACTTTCCTCAGAAGTGCAAATTAACTCAAAAACATTGAGTAATTTTCGAGCATCGCCACCCGAAAAACGCAATAAGGCATCCACTTCTTCTAAAACAATCTCTTTTTTAGACAAAACAGCATCTTTCTGCATGGCATTTTCAAGCAATTGCACCAAATCGTCTTTGTCTAGACTGTTCAAAATATAAACTTGACAACGAGATAAAAGCGCTGGAATAACTTCAAAGCTAGGGTTTTCCGTCGTTGCTCCAATCAGTGTAATCGTTCCTTTTTCTACCGCCCCCAACAAAGCATCTTGTTGCGACTTACTAAAACGATGAATCTCATCAATAAACAAAAGCGGGCGTTCCTGCGGGCTGAACAAACCATGATGTCCTTCTGCTTTTTTGATCACTTCTCGAACGTCTTTGACCCCTGCATTAATCGCTGATAAGCTGTAGAAAACACGTCCAGAACTACTCGCCAAAATATTGGCTAAGGTCGTTTTTCCAGTACCAGGAGGTCCCCATAAAATCAAAGATGGAATACGTCCAATTTTAATCACTTTTGTTAGAGCACCATCGGCACCCACCAAATGTTTTTGGCTGATATAATCCTCCAAGGTTTGTGGGCGCATTCGTTCGGCTAGTGGTTGATTGTGATTTGCCATATTGAGTCTCTATTTTTTATCTTAATAATGTTTGGTGTGGAGCTGTTAGATAGAACTGCATTCTATAATTTAAAATTAAACATTACGTTTGTTTTTGACGTTTGCCCCAAATAAATTTTTTGATCCAAAAAATTAGATTAGGTCCAATGGGCGTGATCGAGAAAGCCCCGATTTTATTATTGGGAGCTAAAGCACTTGGAACTCTTTCGATAAAATTGGCAACAATTGGATCTTCCATTTCTTTGTCAGAAGGAATAATGCTTTGCCCGATTGCTGCAAAGCTTATTTTTGCTGTAAAGCTAGAAGAAGAATAGTTTTCCTTGTAATATTTATTCCCAACCCAATCCAATAGCTCCTTACAAAGCGTAGGACAATTGCCATCGAGGGCAGGATATTGAACTTTAACTCCTCGAAGTCCCATTCGATAAGAAAGATGTGTTGTTGCCATTCCCCAAATGAAATATTTTTTAAAAGGATTCTGAAGGATTGTTTTTAAGGCAAATTTAGAAGTTGCTCGTGGTATTAACTGCTGATTTCTATATTCTGGTAGTACCCCTCCATGACCAATTCCAATTAAAACGGTTGTTTTTGTATTAAGCGTAAGCTCATCGAAAAAGAAAGAGAGAAATCCGATGGCTTTATCCCCATCTCTGAAAATAACAAAGTGTTTGAAGATGGAAAGGCGCTCATAATACACGGCTTCTTCAAGGGTATAAAGTTGTTTGCAAACTTGCCAAACTTCTTCCTTAAAATTGAGGAAAGAGGATAGCTGATGAAATTCTGTTTTTATTTTTTTGCTCATACAAGTCTTATGAAATGGAGACACTACCTTATTTTTCATGAAAATAAGCAGCCAAAAACTTACATTTAATTTTCGATTGTCAAAAAAAACGGTTAAAATCAATACTAGCTTATGGAGTATTTGGCAATATACCATTCATTTAAAAACAAACGAAACTAAGTAATATGAAATTCTTAACCGCAGAGTGGCGCAAATTAATTATGGCAAATTATTTAGTAGAACCAGAACTTCTTTTACCTTATTTGCCAGCAGGAACAGAGCTGGATTATTGGAATGGAAAGTTGCATTTGAGCTTGGTAGGTTTTATGTTTCTAAATACAAAAGTGCTTGGCTTACCGATTCCATTTCATCGAAACTTTGAAGAATTAAATTTGCGGTTTTATGTAAAGTACCAACACGAAGGAGAATGGCGTCGTGGCGTGGTTTTTATAAAAGAAATTGTGCCTAAAATGATGATTACTTTGGTGGCAAATACACTTTATGGGGAGCATTATGAAACCTTGAAAACAGACCACAGTATTATCACAGAAAAAGATCGATTGAAAGTGGAATACCACATACAAAAGAATAAAATCTGGCACAAAATAAAAGCAGAGGCGATTAACAAGCCGCTCTCTATCGAAGTAGGAAGCGAAGTGGAGTTTATCACAGAGCACTTTTGGGGCTATACTAAACTCAACGAAAATAAAACCGCACAATATGAAGTAGGACACCCAACTTGGGATTTTTATGCCGTGGACAAATTTGAGGTAGAGGGCGATTTTTCGGCTATTTACGGCGATCAATTTAATTTTATGAATCAAACGCCAGATTCTGTTTTCTTGGCAGAAGGTTCTGAAATATTTGTCATGAAAGGCGCTACAGTTAAAATTTAAATAAAAATGCTTTTTAGATTAAACCTTTTCTAGACCAATAGTCTAAAGAACTTATTTTGCTGGGAGTACAAGAGTTTATTGCCAGTAGAAAATTTAATTTTTAATTATAAATAGAAGTTGTTTAAAAATAGTACTCATTTCCAACACAATACTATTCTTAAACAACTTCATAGCAAAAATCAACATGAAAAGATTAAGTGTATTAGTTGTTTTAATTAGTTCTTTATTAAGCATTTTAGTTTCTTGTAATGGGGATAAAAAAAGACATAACCCCGAACAAACAAAAACATTAGACGAAATTGGAGGCTACCAGTTAGGAGAGGTGGCAGAAGATTTTAATCTTAAAAACGTAGATGGTTCTATGGTCTCATTAGCTAGTGTAGCGGCTGAAAAAGGATATATTGTAACGTTTACTTGCAATGAATGCCCTTTTTCAAAATTATATGAGGATCGTTTAATTGCGCTGCATAATAAATATGCTTCTCAAGGATATGCTGTAGTGGCTATTAACTCTAATAGCCCCGAAAATGTAAAAGAAGGTTATGAAGCCATGCAAAGCCGTGCAGAAGAAAAAGGTTTTCCATTTCCATATCTTGTTGACGAAGGGCAAAAAGTCTATCCCAAATTTGGTGCCGTTAGAACACCTCATGTATTTTTGTTAGACAAAGAACTTAAAGTCCAGTATATTGGAGCGATTGATGACAGTGCAAAATCTCCTGAAGAGGTTAGTGTTAAATATGTCGAAAATGCGATTGAAGCATTAGAAAACGGAAAAAAACCAAATCCTAATTTAACAAAAGCGATTGGATGCCCAATAAAAGCTAGTAAAACATAGTTTTTAGCTCTAGTTGTTAGAATGAAAAAAGAAAAAGACAGACAGCTTAAATGTGTCTGTCTTTTTCTTTTTAGGCTATTTTACTATATGTCGTGTATCAATCTAATGCAAGATGTGTTTAGCTATGTTGCTTTTACAAGGTTTATGTTTTTTGTAAAAAAAACTAAAAACGCCACGACCACGAACTCTAAGCAAAGCGCTCATGAGCAGAGCGAATAAGTAGCAGCGCAGCTAAGTATTAGTTCTAAGTACTTAACTTAAATCTGATGTTACGCAAGAACTATCTCATGAGCCTGCGAATAACCTTTTTTTCAGTGTTAAAACTCGTTGTTACTTATTTAAGAACTGTTTTAATGTTGAATTCTTAATGCTAAATTTTTAATGTTTGTTGTGCTATAAAGCATTCAACATTAAAAATTTAGCA
>CALDEP010000106.1 GCA_937942475.1 uncultured Aureispira sp. | reverse complement strand
GTTGCTTCTACGGTCTTTTTCGCAGGAACCGCTTCTTCACTGTTCATAACAAATCCAGTTACCAAGGATTTTTGAAATTCAGGATGTTGTGCATGAATCACCATGTTGTAAACACCGTTTGATAAACGACTCGTTGGACGCAAGGTATAAGTGCCCTCTTCTGTTGGTTCAAAGGTTTCAATCATTGTCACCTCTTTCTCCAAAGGAGTACCATCTAAATTATGTTTGTACGTAATAATAGCTTTTAAAGACAATTTTGATAAGTCGTATTGATCGGCTTGATTCAAGGTAACTTCAAAGGTTGGCGCTTGATCAAAAGCAAATTGATGGCTATTGTTGTATACTAATTCAACCCCTTTATTATGATTGATCAGTGCTGCAAATTTAGATTCGCTAGTCACTTTGTATTCCCCAACAGGCAATTGACTTAATGGAATATGACTTGCTTTTCCTTGTAATAAATCAGAAGTCGTACGAAGCGCATTAATATCAACAGAAGTAGTCACTAATGCTCCATTAGCTAATACTTGGTGTAACTTAAATTGATCGTCATCAGAAGGGTGCAAAATAATCATTGCTAAATCTCTAAGACCATTTTCTACAGTGAAAGAATGATTTTTATCTTCTGAAGATAAAAATTGTAAACGACTAGAGATCGTTTCATTCACAGCAGCAGCTTGATCTACTTGGTTTGGATTTTCTCTTAAAGAAGAAAGAGGTGCAGTGAACAAAGGTTCAATACTATTCCAAACAACATCAGAAAGGGCAACATCAAGGTGGTCAAATTGAGAAACAGGATTTCCTTGTCCAGTAGTCCATTGTTGACGTCCCCAACGACGAGAAGAACTCCAGTAAGGCGTTACACCATCGTTTCCACCAGCAGAAGCACCAGAACCCAACCAGTTTAGTAAAGTACCACTAGTTGTCATAACAGGTCTTGCCAGTAGAGACGTACCATTGTTATATCCCCAAGCACCAAAATTAACAAATTTACCAGGTTGATTGCGCCAGCTCCAATCTAAAATTGGACGAGCATAACCACCCATATAATAAGTTGTAGAAGTTCTCATACCACCTCCAAGACCAATTAGGTCTACTAACAAGTTAAAACCAGGTGCTTCTGCAACATTTGCTAATTCGGTTCCACCAAAAGGTGTTCCCAAAGAAATAACACGCTCTACTTTATTACGGCGATTGTGTGTGATCATCGCTACTTCTGAAGCTTTTCCACCATTACTATGTGCTACCAGTACAACACTACTAACTCCAAAATGACGGGTAATGTCATCAATCATATCTGCTAGAAGGCGACCGTTTTCCCACATGCCTTCTCCTCTAGTCATGGCAACAAAGGCACAGTTTTGATTCGCATTGTAGGTGTTGTCATACATGTCATTGCCAGGAAGAAACCAGGCATTGTTTAAATCAATAAAACCATGTACGTAAACAATAACAGGTTTGTTTGGATCTACATAGCTAGGAGTTGCACCATAATAAATTCCACTGCCTGTAATCGGTCCAATAAATAGTGGGGTTAATTGTTGAGGAGTTGGTAATTGATAGGTTGATATGGTTTGTGCATTTAAGGATAATGCAGCTAAAGTCAAGCATATCCAAATGGATATTCTCATTTTAAAGGTGTTCATAATGATTGATTTTGATATAATTAATGATGGGTATCTATGGGAAGTCAAATGAAATAATAGTTAATATATCTCGCTTTAACGATGCAATAATACGACTAAAAATTTAATTTCATTAAAAACTGATATATAATATTAAATTTTACCAAAAAAATAAAAACTTAGGTACTATTTGGTTTTACCCTTTGGTTAGTCTTTTTTATTAGGAATAGAAACCTTTGAGACGTAAAAATGCCTAAAACAACAAGTGTGTTTTAGGCATTTCTTGAAACTGGAAAATACTAGATTTGGTTTAGTATTGGAAACGAATGGTTATCAATGGATTCGGTCTCTAAAGCAGTAATTATAGTTGTAGGGCTTTCTTCAGCACGCTTAAACGCTGCGCTACTTTTTTAGCTTTGAGCGTAAAACCTTCTAAACGTTGGCTTCGATTTTGGAATACTTGACTGGTATTGTCATATTGTTTTTGAGCAGATCTATTCTGCGTCATAGATTTAGACATGTTATCAAAAAGGTTTAAGGCTTCTGGACCTTCAGGTTGTTGTTTGAGCTCCTTTTTAAGGTTACTTCCATCCGTTGTGAGGTAAGCAATTTGCTTTTTTTCTTCTTCTCCTAATTTTTTTCCAGCTTTAATTTTCTCAAAGGATTCGTCAATACGAAGGTTGATTTTTTTAAGACTTTCTATAGAGGAATTAAACTGACTGTACTTTTTATCCAATTCTTTTTGCTTAATTTCAATTTGCGCAGCCGTAGCTACAAGGTATTCATTACTAGCGTCCATTAGTGCTTTTGCTCGTTGCTTATCTGCGGTCAATTTCACAATAGAATCTTGTAGAATGGCTTGTTTTTCTAACAAAGAATAATATTCTACCTCATTCCAATATTGCTCATAAATACCTGGGCCGCCTTTAAAATCTAAATATAAAGGTCCTGCAAAGTTTTTGTTCTTTAGAACAACTTTGGTATCAATCGTAATAATTGAATCAGAATCAACACTATCCAGTGCCTTCAATAACATTTTTCCAAAAACAAGATGCCCTTTTAACTTTGTGTCTAAAACTTTAGATGGAAATTCTCCTAGCGTAATCGTTCTAGAATTGTTCGTTGTTTGTGTTGTTTTGCTAGTTATTTGTGTTGTGGTAGGGATTGTAATAGATGTTTTTCCAAGACTTAATACAATTGAAAGTTCTTCTGGAACAGTATAGGGTTCTGGATCAGAAAAAACATAAACGATCTTTAAGTCATTATGAAGCTTGATGATAGAGCTAGAATCTTTTGCAAAAAGAATCGTTGGGGCGTCTTGTGCATTCATAAAATAGGAGAAACATAAGAAGGAAAGGACGAATAAAAAATGTTGCATAATGAGTCGTTTAGAAGCCATCAAGGGGGGCGATGGACAAAATAAATTGTTATAAAAATAAACAAATGAAAACAGATTCACGGGAAAAATTTGCTTTACAAAGAACTTTTAATCAAACTTCAAACCATAATATCAAAATATTATGTTAATAAGTAAGTATTTAAAACAATTTATAGATAAAATATCGATTATTTTACTTAACAGTAAAAACCTTAAAGTAATTTTTGAGATTTTCTTTTTGCAAATAAAAAAATAAGAAAAGCAAGTAGAAGAAAACCACCAACATACCAGACGTACTTTAAGTTGTCGTCTTTTAAGGAATCAATAGGAGTACTATTTCCTGATAAAACAAATCCACCCCAGTAAAATGGAGCCAACAAATTAGCATTGTCTCGATTGTCGTTTAGATACTTAATTTTGGCTTGTTGCAAAGCTTCATCTATTGGCATACCCGTTTTCAAGTTTCGATAAAACGCTTTCATAAGCAATTCAGTAGACCAATCTGATACCGGCCATTTGCTCATAATAATATTAGGAATTCCAGCATAAGAAAAGCCCCGAGCAATACTAAAGATGCCTTCTCCTCTTGCCAGTTTCCCCATTCCAGAATTACAGGCACTCAAAACCGCCAAATCTGCATTTAATTGCATGTTATAAAGCTCAAAGGCATGCAAAATACCATCTTCTTTGCCTTCGTTTTTTAGAATCAAGCTAGAAAACATAGGATCTAAATCATTCAGAACACCATGTGTAGCAATGTGCAAGACACTATATTGGGCTGCTTTAGTTTTGAACTGTAACTCAGAAGCCTCCGCATTAATATAGGCATTACTACCAAACATATCTGCAATATGCTGTGCCTCTTGTTTTGCTCCTGGTAAGGGCAACAATGTTTCTCCAATCCCTTTGTCTTTTATAATACTTTGCATCGAGTTGAAATCAGGTGCCCAAGTAGCTATTTTTTTAGAAGAATTCTTACGATGGGTAGTTTTTTTGCCAAGCAAGAACATCCCTGCCGAATAATTGTAATAAATAGGGTGATCCTCTATCAAAAAATGTACTTGGCTATAAATAGACGCACCAGTAATTTTGAGTTGAGGTTGATTGGTGGGCAAAACCCCAAAAGGAATATAATTCAGTTCGGCATCTGGCGCAACAATTAGTTTTTTACCCTTGATGAACGAAGACAATTCCCCAATCACATTCTGGTAAAGAGCATTTCCATGAATAGCATATAAATCTGCCTTGTTGTTCCTCAAAGCATGTTGAAGTTTTTTTACGGTATAAGGCAAAGGACGTTTAAGGGTTTTAAATTGACTTTTTATAGCCTTATTGGTAATCGCCAAGACATAAACAAAGGTATCTGTTACGACATATTCCAAGAATACTTCATCTGGTTTTAAGACCTTTTGCAGTTGATCTAAAGTAACACTTTTGTTACTATATTTTAGGTTATAATATTCGGGATAGTCACGCTCTAGCTTTTTGAGCAAAGTATTGTGTTCTTCTGAAATTGATTCAACCTTATTTTGTAGTTCCTTGATGCGCCTTTTATCGGCATGTTTTCCCTGTTGCAATTCATAAAAAATCTCTCCTTTCAAATAAGAGATTTGCACCTTAAACCCATTTTCCTTTACAGTCAATGCTCTAGAAATTCCAGCCACTTCCATAGACTTTAGATTGTGTATGGTTTCAAATAAAACCGCACTTTTTGAAAGCTCTGCATAAAGAAAGGCTTCGTGTAAATATTCCTTGTTCTGAGTTTTTAAGAAAAGGGTATTGCAAATTTTTACAGCCTGTTGACTAAGTCGATGCGTAATACTGCCCAGTTGATATTTGGATTCATCATCTCGCTGAGTAGACCGAAGTTTATACAATAGTTCAGTTGCAATGGCATAATGCGCCAACACTTTTTTTAATTCAACCTCTGATGGATTTGCTTTATTTTGTTCGTAAAGGATAATTCCTTTGGTGGTAATGGAGTTTAATAATTCAAGCGGAAAGGGAATTTTATAAATATTGTCCAACAAAGAATGGTCAATTTCTATTTCGGCACCTACTTGACTGTGTTGCGCTTGATCAATATAATTTAGCGCTTCTGAATACAATTGATTGGCCAAATAAATTTCACTCAAAGTACGTTCAATCTCTCCTTTTTTAGGATGGCTGCTTTTACCTTTATAATAACGGTTAATTGTTTCAAGCCCTTTTTCATAATAAGATTGAGCAATCGGATAATCTCCAGCTTCAAAATATAGTTTTCCAATTAAAATACTCAGCTCAATTTTTTCATTAAGCTGCTTTTCTTGAGGCAATTGAGAAAGGAGGTCTTCCGCATTTTTATAAAAAAGCAAAGCCAAGTTATAATCAACAGATTTGTCTGATTTATTGGTGTTGATGATGGGGCTTAATTTTCTAATTTCTAGTTGTTTAGCCCAATCTTTTTGACGCTCATTAACCGTTATTTCATACCAAGAGACATTTAATTTGGAAGCCCTTAATGCTTGGATGATTTTTCCTTGTGTAAGGTAACTGTTGTAACAATAAAATGCATCTGAAGGCTTTAATAAACCATTTTTCCAAAGCGACAAAGCCCTACTGTTATAATTAATAGCAAGGTTGTATTTGTGTTGATTAAAATAAATAAGCGCCATCATAGAAGCAATTCGAGGCGATTTATCCATTTTCATTTGTTCAGCATCAATGGCTTTATAGGCGTTTTTTAGGTAAGGAAGTGCCTCGTCATATTTTTTTTGCTCAAAAAAGGACAAACCAACACCATAATCAATTTCTATGGCTCGGATTTTTTTATCTAAGATACCTTTTGTGGCTTCTTTGATAACAGCCATGTATTTTTTTGCCGCCTCGTCAGTACTTAACAACATATCATTAAAGTTCCAGATTCGCTTCTTATCCTTTTTTCTTTCGACAAGAAAGGGCGTTTCATCATATTCCACTTCTTCGATCAACAACTCGTTGTATTCTGAGACTAAGGTTAATAAGTCTCTTTTTTTGACTTCTTTATCATTAATTAATTGAGTGATTTCTGGGCGATCCTTAAAGTATTCTGTCATTTGTTTTCTGAACCGACCCAATCGAACTTTAGTTAATTGCTCGGCTCGTTCCAAAAATAAATCGGTCGTACCCTTAGGATCAAATTGATTGGAATGTTCGTAAACACTTATACCTGATGGGGTTTCAGAGATCAAGTGCATAAAAGTCAGAAGGACTTTTTTTCTTTTAGAAGGATATAATTTTGTTTTATAAACAAGCCCATCTTTGCTCCATCCCAAGACTTGAGAAGGCTTGTAGACGGTTTTATTTCCTTGTTCATCCTGGAATGAAATTTTACTAGCATTGATAGACAAATTCTGGACCTCTATTTTTCCATACACTATTGTATCTTCCTTTGTAATAAGATAATCGGAGTTTTGGCTAACTGCAAGGAAGGGTAGTAGGAGTAAAATAACAGTTATGAATGGATTCATTTGGATATAATCGTTTATTGAGGGAATAGATTTATCATGAACTATGTTTGTCATAATGGTTGATATATAAAACTAATTTCTTTATTCATTACTCCGTTGAAAACCCGAAGGCTCAGCGTAGCTAAATCGTATTGATTTGATTATCAGTAAGATGCTTTTTTATGTTTTTTATAGAACCCGAACTGAGCGAACTAAAGCGTAGCGCTCAGGAGCTTAGCGACTAACAAAGCGACCTCACGTAAGTAACACCCCGTAAGGAGCAGCGCAGCTAATCCACGAAGTATTATTATTATAGAATTAGCATTAAAAATTAAAACAAGGATTCAAGAAGCAAACCTCAGGTTCTCAATAGAAATAAAAAAAATCTGTGTAACATCAATTAGTTAACTGTATTGACAATTAGGAATGACAAATTTTTTCTTCTTTTGGAAGAAAAAATAGCAAGACGAATTGACAGCGAAAAAATCGACTAAAAATTTGTTTGTGAAACCGAATAAAATGTAAGTCTTATGTTAATTATAGTAACAAATCAAACAGTTTCAAATCGGTTGATATTATATACTGAAATTGTTTATAAAGCTTAATGCGGGACGTTAAAAAAACAATTAAAAGGAGAAGGGGGACGACCTATTTTTTAAGAAGCACTTTGGTTGCTCCGAAACCATACTTTTCGTGAAATTCATTTTTATAAGTTTTTACATCACCGTGAAAACGCAAAAAATCATCCACGCCTTGTTTTAATTTACCTTTGCCAAGACCATGTATAATAAAGACTTCTTTGAGTCCAAAATCAATGGCTTTATTGATAAAGTCTTCTAAAACCTGTAATTGCAATTCGTATAATTCTCTAGCTGTAAACTCAGACGTATCATTGACTAATTTTTCAGCATGTAAATCTAGCTCTTGTTCAAAAGAAGCAACATCCATCAAGTCAAAAGAACTGTACAGGCGATTAAGAGGAGCCATCAAGTGACTTTGTTCCTGTTTGTGGCTGCTGGTATAATCTTTTATAGAATGCTTTTTCTTTAGGTATGGATTCAAATTTTCAAACAAGAAAAAGGCGTAGGAGTTTAATCCCATCAAAGGAATTGCCTGTTGAGTTCGTACAAATTTAAGGTATTTTAGCTTTATTACTTTTTTAAAATCAAATTTAGGGCAAGTAAACTCAATATATGGAGCATCATTAAATTGAGCGTGCAAAAACTCACCAATCGCAAAAAAAGTATTGGCTGGAATTATTTTATTAAAACCATGCTCCAATTGTTGGTTTAAAAATAATTTGAATTCAAAACTAAAAGAAGTTAGGCTATCATTGACTAGATAGATTGTATAAGAACTATCAGATGTCTGATGAAAGGCAATATAACAACCCTTATTGGTAGGTGCTTGATCTATAATAGGAGTGAGGACAAAGGCGTTTTCTTCTATTGCTGGAGCATTTTTACTAGTAGTAATAAGACTCTTTTTGTTTTTTGGCTGAAGTGTGGCTCTTTTTTTCTGATCGAGTTCTTCTCTGCTGTAAAACAAATCCTCTGTAGAAGGTCCTTTTATTTTTTTCTTTTTCTTTATCGTCTTTTGTTGTTCAGATTGTATAATAGATTTAAAATCTCTATCCAATACAATATCGTCCTCAAAGGCAATACTATCGTCTTGTTCCTCTTCTAGCCAGACGGTATAACTACCATCTTGGTGGTTTTCGATGATCTCCGCAAGCATTCCTGTGTATTTGAATCGTATTTTGGCTCCTATCTCAAACATTTTAAGTCTTCCCGTTGTTTTTATAAAAAAAATGAAGTCTTATTGAAACCTTTAAAACAGGTCTTAACTTCGATACTTTGCAAATATGAACTATCCTTTTGATTAATTCAATAAATTTTGACAATTCTATGATTTTTCTTTTAAAAAATGCGAAAAAATGAAGAAGGATTTTAACTTAGCGATTAAGATTCTGTAAAAATATATTGAGAATAACAAGATAACGTATAGAAGGTTTGAAAATCAGCTTTTTATGTTGAACTTTGAACTAAGGCGGATTTTTAGAATGCACAAACAAGTTAAGCAAAAGTTAAAGAAAATTTATTTAGATTGGGTCTAAATAAATTATAGATTCTAGGAACATTTGTAAAAAAGGCTTGTGCGTTGTATTTTTGCTTTAAGTCACAACAGGAGTTGTTTTTTGACAAAAAAATTACAATAATGATATATCAAAGACTTTTAAGCTTTTGCGCAATTACTTTGTTAATTGCAATGTTGCCAAACTGGTCAATGGCGGCGGATGCAGATAATGGGA
Source organism: uncultured Aureispira sp. (assembly GCA_937942475.1). Taxonomy (GTDB): domain Bacteria; phylum Bacteroidota; class Bacteroidia; order Chitinophagales; family Saprospiraceae; genus Aureispira. The sequence continues at coordinate 7,791 of CALDEP010000106.1, read as the reverse complement.
AATCTCTATTTTTAGAGAACTGTGCTAGTTGTCACAACATTGACATGGTTAGTGACATGACGGGACCTGCTTTATATGAAGCGCAGGATCGTTGGAAAAAATATCCTGGTGCCATTTACGATTGGATACGTAACTCGGAAGCCTTAGCTGCTGCGGGTAATGCTCGTGCAAAGCAAATGATTTCTTGGGCTCCATCTGCAATGACAGCCTTCGAAAATTTGGAAGATGCTCAAATTGATGACATCTTAGAATTTATTGATCAGAAAGGTTCTGGGAAATTAGATCCTGTAGCAGTAGCTGATACAGGCGACGGTTCTAGTCAGAACGGAGAAACTGAAAGTAGTCCTTGGTTAGGATATACTCTAATTGCTGTACTACTATTAGCAATTGCTTTATTAGGACGCTACATCAATAGCTTGACTCGCTTGGCTCAACAAAATGAAGGTACTGTCGTTACGCCAGAGAAATCTATTATTGGTGTATTACTAGGACCATCTGTAGTTAAGTTGTTGGTTTTTGTTGTGGTATTAATTGGTGGTTACACTACCGTTAATAATGCAATTGGCTTAGGACGTCAACAAGACTATGCGCCAGAACAACCGATTAACTTCTCTCATAAAATTCACGCAGGTGAAAACGGAATCGACTGTCAGTACTGTCACGATGGTGCTCGTCGCTCTAAGCATTCTGTAATTCCTGCTTCTAATACTTGTATTAACTGTCACGCCAATATCCAAAAAGGATCTAAAGACGGAACGAAAGAGTTAATCAAGGTTTATGCAGCATCTGGTTTCAATCCATTGTCAAACTCTTACCTACCAGAAGAGATGAGTGGAGACGAAAGAGCAGACGTGTATAAAAAATGGTTGAGAAAGACCTACGATAAAGAGTGGAAAGAAGATGAAACGGGCATAGATAGAATGATTGATGAGCAATTAGCTTCTATCAAAGGTACCTACAACAAACCAATCGAATGGGTTCGTGTACACAATTTACCAGATCACGTTTATTTCAATCACGCTCAGCACGTAACTGTTGGTAAAGTGAAATGTGAAACTTGTCATGGTGAAGTAGCTGAAATGGACGTTGTTAAACAACATTCTCCATTATCTATGGGATGGTGTATCAATTGTCACAGACAAACTGAAGTTCAGTTCCGTGATGGTTTGAATGCAGGGAAAAAGACACCATACGATGGTGACGACAATAAAGCAAATGCTTATTATACGGATTATAAATATTATGAGCAATACCACAAAGAACTAGAAGACGGAAAACGTACAGGAGTTACCGTTGAAGAGGTTGGTGGTTTGGAGTGTCAAAAATGTCACTACTAGTCCGTATTTCTAATGTATCTTTTCAGCAAAAGGGTTTTGCTGAAAAGATACCTTGTTTCTATAATAAATTAGCAATAACAAGGGGGTAAAACCCTACTTCCAATATATCTTATAAGACTATGAATAAGAAGGAAAACAATAATAAGGTTTGGGTAAGTGTTGAAGACTTAACCAATAGTGTCTCTACTGATAATTTAGAGCAAAACGAATTCGCACACACTGAAGGAACTGAAAACAGCGAACACAGCCGCCGTGATTTCCTAAAGTATATGGGCTTTGGTCTGACTGCTGCTACTGTAGCAAGTTGTGAGACGCCTGTAAAAACGGCAATTCCTTATGTAATCAAACCTGAAGAAATTGTTCCAGGTGTGGCAACTTACTTTGCTTCTGCTATTGTGCAGGGTGGAGATGTGCTGCCTGTATTAGTAAAAACTCGTGAAGGTCGTCCAATTAAGATCGAAGGAAATTCTGGAGATAAAAAAGACCCAACTTTTACAGCAGGTGGTACTTGTGCTAGAAGCCAAGCCTCTATTTTAGAGCTATATGATACGAATCGTCTAAAAGGCGCTGGAGATGTTGCGAAGTTATTGAGCGCAGAAGGCGTTAAGAATACAATTCAAAGAAAAGAAGCAGATGCTAAAGCAATGTTGTCTTGGGCTGATTTGGACAAAGCGGTAAAAGCTGGTTTGAATGGTCAAATTCGCATTGTTTCTCATACAAATAACAGCCCAACATTTATGGCAGCTGTAGAGGCGTTTAAAGGGAAATATCCTAGCGCACAATTGGTTCAGTACGATCCAATTTCTTACTCTGCAATAATTGAGGCGAACGAAAAAATGTACAATAAAGCTTGGATTCCAGCTTACCATTTTGATAAAGCAAAGTGTGTAGTTGCTATTGAAGCAGATTTCTTGGGTACTTGGGTTTCTCCAGTAGAGTATTCTAAAGATTATATCAAAAACCGTAAAGTAACAGACAGCGATATCAAAATTGGTGCAGACAAAACAATGTCTACACACATCCAATTTGAGTCTCGTATGTCTTTAACAGGTTCTAACGCAGATCATAGAGTATTGATCAAGCCTTCAGAATGGGGTGCTGCTGTTGGAATGTTATATACAGAAGTAGCAAAAGAAACTGGAAACAGTGCTACTGCGCTAGGTTTTACACCAACATTTGCTTGGGGAAAAGCGGATGCGGCAATTAAAAGTACGGCTAAGAAATTAGTAGCAAATGCACGTAAAGCATTAGTTGTTTGTGGTATTAATGATGTTAATATCCAAATGACTGTAAATGCAATCAACGAAATGTTGGGTGCTGTAAATTCGACACTGACTTTGACTAAAGATATGCACTCTAAACAACGTCTAGGACGTGATGGAGCGATTAATACTTTAGTAAATGATATGAAAAATGGTTCTGTAGGAGCAATCATCATTTGTGATGGTGCAAATCCTGCTTACGATATTCCAGGTATGGCAGAAGCTTTTGCAACAGCACTTCCAAAAGTAGGGATGTCTGTTTCTTTAGCGTTAACCTTAAACGAAACGGCTGCTGCTTGTAAATATGTTGCTCCAGCGCCTCACAGCTTAGAAGCTTGGGGAGATGCTGAACCTAAAAAAGGTGAGATTTATGTTATTCAACCAACTATTTCTCCTTTGTTTAGTACCCGTCAAGCAGGCGAATCTTTATTGGTTTGGGCTGGCATGACAACTTCTTACCATGATTTCATGAAAGAAACGTGGAAGACAAAAATGTTCCCTGCTCAAAGCAATTACATGACGTTCCAATCTTTTTGGAACAACACGTTGCATAATGGTTGGTTTAGAACAAGCACTACCATTGCAGAAACGGTAACAGAAACACCAACGGTAGATGCAGGTACTGACACTCCTGATCTAATGGATGTAGCACCAACACCAACTGCCTCTGGTGCAGAAGGAGCTATCGCTGCTTTGACACAGAAGAAAGAAACTGGTTTAGAAGTAACTTTCTACGAAAGTATACAATTAGGATCTGGTCAGCACGCAAACAACCCTTGGTTGCAAGAAATGCCTGACCCAATTATGCGTACTACTTGGGACAACTTTATTCAAATTCCATTAAAGTGGGATAGAAATTCAGGGTATTCTTCTCTAAATGATTTAAAAGATGGTGATTTTGCAACCATTACTATAGATACTAAAACGTATAAATTACCTGTCTTCCGTACATTTGGGCAAATGGACAATACTGTTTCTATTGCCTTAGGATATGGACGTAAGAGAGCTGGTAAAGCTGGAAACGGTGTTGGAACAGATTTGTTCCCTGCTGTAAAAGGATTTAACTTATCTGCAAAGGGGGCTTTGTCAGGGTATGAAGGACACGATGGCTTATTTGCTTGTGTTCAAATGCATCATACTTATGGTTTGACGACAACAGATGAAGCGACTGGAAAAACTAAAATGCACGAATACGCTACTGGTGAAAAGAAACCATTTAACGTAGATGAGCACAACGAAGGTTTCCAAGGAGCTTTAATTGAGCGTTCTGTTTTCTTCCAATCTACAGCAAAAGATGCTAAGAAAGAGGTAGAAAAACTAGCTAAAAAGCGTGAAGGTTACCAATACTTAAATAGCAAAGGTTTATATCCAGATCGTAAAGAATTTTACGGAATGGGTCATCACTGGGGAATGGCGGTTGACTTGAACTCTTGTACAGGCTGTGGTGCTTGTACAGTAGCTTGTATGGCTGAGAATAACGTTCCTGTAGTAGGTAAGTATGAGGTGAACAATGTTCATGAAATGACTTGGTTGAGAATTGACCGTTATTTCTATGGAGATGAAGAAACTCCAAACGCTGTATACATGCCGATGATGTGTCAGCACTGTGATAATGCTCCTTGTGAGAACGTTTGTCCTGTAGCTGCTACGAATCATAGTTCTGAAGGAATGAATCAGATGACTTATAACCGTTGTGTAGGTACGCGTTATTGTGCAAACAACTGTCCATTTAAAGTACGTCGTTTCAACTGGTTGGATTATACATCTGCTGATATCTTCCCATCGAATGAGGTGGACATGAATAGAGGTACAGATGGAGAAGATTACAACTACATGAACGACAACTTGACACGTATGGTTTTAAACCCAGATGTAACAGTTCGTACTCGTGGAGTTATCGAAAAATGTAGCTTCTGTGTTCAACGTATCCAAGAGGGTAAATTGTCTGCAAAAGTGGAAGGACGTAAACTAAAAGATACAGATGTAACTCCAGCTTGTGCACAAGCTTGTTCTACTGGAGCGATTCTTTTTGGTGACGACAACAATCCAAATAGTGAAGTTTACAAACTACAAAGAACACAACGTTCGTATATTGCATTGGAAGAAACCAATGTTCGCTCTTCTATTAATTACTTGATGAAAGTAATTAACAAGGACGAAAACTTTGCTTAGTAAGAAATTAATAGAATAGAAAGTAGATAAATACAATTTAGATAAAAACATAAATTTTATGAGCGCAGTTGTATCAAATGTTCGCCCACCATTAGTAACGGGCAGCAAGACGTATCATCAAATAACAGAGGACATCTGTTCTCCAACGGAGAAATTACCAGGAATGGGCTGGGTGCTTTGTTTGCTGGGTAGCTTAGGGCTTTTGGCCTTTGGTGGTATTGCCGTTTTCTTTACCTTATGGTTTGGTATCGGTACTTGGAATCTGAACCGTACCGTTGGTTGGGGATGGGATATCACTAACTTTGTATGGTGGGTAGGTATCGGTCACGCAGGAACCTTGATTTCTGCCATCTTATTATTGTTCCGTCAAAAATGGCGTACTGGTGTAAACCGTGCTGCTGAGGCGATGACAATTTTTGCTGTAATTTGTGCGGCATTCTTCCCAGGGATTCACATGGGACGTATGTGGATGGCATTCTTTGTATTTCCTTATCCAAATACACGTGGACCTTTATGGGTAAACTTTAACTCTCCGCTTTTGTGGGATGTATTTGCGATTAGTACCTACTTTACAGTATCCTTATTGTTTTGGTATACAGGTTTAGTTCCAGATTTTGCAACTATCCGTGACCGTGCAAAAGGGTTTAGAAAGAAAATTTACAACTTCTTGTCAATGGGGTGGACTGGTTCTGCTAAGCACTGGCAACGTTGGGAGTCTTTATCTTTGGTATTGGCTGGTTTAGCAACGCCTTTAGTACTTTCTGTACATACGATTGTATCGTTTGATTTTGCTACGTCTGTAATTCCAGGTTGGCATACAACGATTTTCCCTCCTTATTTCGTAGCAGGGGCAATCTTCTCAGGATTTGCGATGGTATGTACCTTGATGATTATCACTAGATCTATTCTAGGATTACAAGACTATATAACAATCGAGCACATTGAGTCGATGAATAAAGTAATCGTATTGACTGGTTCAATAGTAGGGGTTGCTTATTTGACAGAGTTATTTGTCGCTTGGTATTCTGGATACATTTACGAGCAATATGCATTTTATAATCGTGCAGTAGGACCTTATTGGTGGGCTTATGCAGCGATGATGACTTGTAACGTAATTTCTCCACAGTTCTTCTGGTTCCGTAAAATTAGACGTTCTTTGGTATGGACATTTGTTTTATCTATTGTGGTAAACATTGGTATGTGGTTCGAGCGTTTTGTAATTATCGCAACAACATTAGCAAGAGATTATATCCCATCTAGTTGGAGTTATTATACCCCTTCTTGGGTAGAGTTAGGAATTTATCTATTTACGTTTGGATTATTTGGTACACTTTATTTAATCTTTATGCGTGTAGCTCCTGTAGTTGCTGTAGCAGAGATTAAGTCTATCTTAAAATCTTCTGGTGATCAATATGTAGGACCTGCAGTAGCAGAGAGAACAGGTGAAATCAATGCTGGTTTGCACCACCACGGTCATGAAGAGCATTCGACAGAAGAAGTTGACACAAAAACAACGACTACTTTAGGATCGGATGTAGATGCGTCGATTGGAGCTAATCCAATAGATAAAACCATTGAAGATTTCAAAGAAGATTTGAACTTTGAAGATGGAGAGGATTCTGAAGAAGACGATAAATAATAACCATTAAGCAATCTCTTAGGCAAACGCCTATTATAAATATAGATAAGCATGAAAAGAGTATTAAATAAAAAAGTGCTATACGGCTTGTACAACGATGAGGAAATCCTTATGACGGCAATCAAGCAAATCAAAAAGGAAGATGCTGAAATTATGGACGTGTTCACTCCTTTTCCAGTGCATGGTTTAGATCCTGTATTGGGCTTGAACGAATCTCGCTTGCATATTGCAGGATTCATTTACGGAATGACAGGGACTACCTTAGCATTTGGTTTTATGTCTTGGGTATTTACCCGTGATTGGCCGATTATTTTTGGTGGAAAGCCTTATTTTTCTGTGCCTGCATTTATTCCGATTACATTTGAGTTTACGGTATTGATGGCAGCAGTGGGAATGGTAATTACCTTCTATCTTGTTTGTGGATTGGGCTTTGGGGTTGAAAACCCATACTTAGATCCAAGAATTACAGATGACAAGTTTTGCATCGCTTTTGATGTATCACACAGCTCTAAAGAAGAGGTAGAAGCACTTTCTGTCTTATTGGAAAGAACTAGTGCAGAAGAAGTTCACACTAAAGATATCTAATATTAAAATCTAAAGAATAATTCGAAATAGAAATGAAAAATCTAACAAGCATATATTCATTGGCTACCGTTTGTCTGGCTAGTCTTTTGTTGTGGAGCTGTGGACGTGCTGGTGGCGAAAACACTGGTAGTGAATACATGCCAGATATGACACACTCCATTGCCTATGAAGCAAACTACAGTAGTTATTATTATAATAACACTTGGGATGGAGAGGAAGTATACAGAGCTTATGCTGGACCTCGCAAACCTGTAAAAGGAACGGTAGCACGTGGTTACTTACCTTCTAAATATCAAAAATTAGAAGATTACAGAACTTCTGCAGATGAACTACACGTAACGCTTCAAGAAAAAGTACGTGGTATGATGATGGCAGATGCTAGCATCCAAAACGAAGTTAAACCTACTTCTAAAGCAGAATTAGAAAAAGCACTGGCACAAGGGGCTCATTTATATTCTATCAACTGTCAAGTTTGTCATGGTGAGGAGCTAGATGGAAATGGTGTTTTGTACAATGAAGGAGCTGGTAAATATAGTGCTAAACCTGCAAATTTAGTGAACGAAGAATTTACTACTGCAACAGATGGACGTTTCTTGAATGCTATTTTGCATGGTAAAGGAATGATGCAATCACATGCCGATAAAATGTCTCCAATGGAGCGTTGGAAAGTGATTCACTATATCCGTTCTAAGCAAGCTGAGAAAAATGGAACAGAATACAATCCAGTAGGAAATATGAATGTTGCTCCATCAGCAGTTTCTTTAGAAGCGTCTTTTGAGGCTTTGATGAATGAAGT
>CALDEP010000105.1 GCA_937942475.1 uncultured Aureispira sp. | reverse complement strand
GACTTTTATTACAGAGGATTTTTGATGAAATTCGAGGACTCCCGCAGTTTGATAGCCTTAGCTATCAGAACGAGGACAGGACGAAGAAGTTCGCAAAAAGGCTCGCTTAATAAATGTTGAAAATTTATGTTACAATGTACTTAGCTAGTCACAACTGCCTGTACTGTATTTTCTTTGCTCTTGCGTTTCCCTCTAAAAAAGAGATAGAGATTAAGAAAAACCATGACTCCTAGATGGATAGAGAATCCACCAATTTTTATACTTAAAGCTTCTATCAAATTTTGATTGGTATGAATAAAGTTCATTTTTAAGATATAGAGTGCTACGCCAAAATTAAGTAAATAAAAGCCAATCTTAAAAAGACTATTTGTTGCTGCTGCAATTTCTTCTCTACCTCTAAAAATATCGAGCATGAAGACCATACTATTTTTAAAAAGTACAGAAGAAACCCAGTAAATTAAGAAGATGGCTAAGGGAAGATAGATTAAATATCCAATGACGATTAAGCTCATAATATTATATTGTTTGATTTGTAAATTAATTTCACATCTGTTTGCCTGCTGTTAAATAATGCCATTTGAGTACTAGGAAAAATAAGACATTAAATGAATGGATACTTCCAATTATAAATAAGAGCCCACCTATTTTGCAGGATAAAAATTCTAAAGCTTCAAGGGGCGTATAGAGATCAATCCCTTGATTATAATAAATCGTAGAAACCCCAATATTCAGTAAATAGAAACCACAAAGCATAATTTTATTCACAGGAGTAGCCAAAGCAATTTGTTGTTTAAAAATATGCGATAACAAGACGCCTCCTCTTTTATATAGAATATTTCCTAGTTGAACGGTTATCGCCACAGCGATAAAAAGGTATAGTAATATGGTATATGTTTCTATTTGCACCAGCTTTTTTTTTAGAATTAGCAAGTCATTTATTACTATACTTCGTGTAGAACTCGAAGACTCAGCGTAGCTAAATCGTATTATATTGATTATTAGCTAGATGAGTTTTATGCGCTCGAAGCATTAATAATGCTGATAATCAATCTAATGCAAGATGTGTTTTTATGTTTTTTGTAAGAAAACTAAAAACTCCACGAAGTATTATTATCATGTATACCCACTAAAGTACAAAAAGGTTTCAAAACTTTCAATTATAATTGAAAGTTTTGAAACCTTTTATTTAAACCCTTGAATTGGTACGTCTTTTTAGTTAGAAACTAAGTACCTGTAACATAATTTTTTAATAGAATAGAGCAAGTTTTGAAGTAAATATTGGACAAGCTCCAAAGTAAATACAAGATAGGCCTGCTTCGTACCTCGCAGAGACAACCAGTCTTTAAACTAGGGCTGTCTCTGCGAGGTACGAAGCAGGCTTATCCTGCAAGAGCAGCTTTTTATGCTTTATTATGTAATAATATTTTACACACTGTACTAAGTAAATCAAAATAATCTTAGTTGAAGTTATGGAAATAAAATAGAATGATTTTATTAAAAAATCACCTTCGATAAGCAGCAGGAATACGCTCCAAAACACCATCCTCATACGTTTCATACAAATTGAGTTCATCCAAATGAACATAGCCAATATGACAGCCACAAGTGGCATTAATACAAGTTCTTGGTGCTAAAATTGCTTGCATGTCATCCACATATATATTCCCCAAAATGTTATCAATAAAATGACAACTACGTACATCACCATTGCCATCTATGGTGAAAGAAGTATGCCCTGCTTGGCAAGATTTGCCCAAACTTTGGTGATAAACGGTATTATAACGAAACAAAGGATCTACCTTTTCAATTCTCAAAATATCTGCTTCCGAATAATAATCGGCAACCCGTTTGTAAGCATTTGCCCAAACATAGCGTTTGGGATGAATGCGATTCCGCAAGCGTTCCAAGATGTCTAATTCTTCTTTGAAGGCAACAAAACCAACACTGTATTGAATGTCTAAAGCATCCAATTGACTGCATTTGTCAACAAATTTATCTAAGCTAATCTGAGTAGGATGAAAGGTCGTCCACAAGGCAAAGGTCTCTTTATTGACCTTCTCCATCCACTTTGTAGCACAGGAAAGGTTGGTTTGAATTGTCACTTTTTTTACCTGCGGCAAATGACTGAGTGTGGTCATTGCTTCTTGATAATAGTTGCGAATCAAGCCTTCTCCCCAAGGCGTAAATAAAATGCTAATGTTTTCGGAACGGCTCTTCACCCAAGCCACAAATTTTTGCAAGCGTTGAGCATCCTCTGCCAATTCTGCACGGGTGTTTTTAGTCTTTGCAAAAGGACAATAGGTGCAACCATAATTGCAGCTAGAAAGTGGACCACGATATAAAATAGACCAGTTTGTCATGTTAAGAATCAATTTTTAAATTCGATTTAAACCAGTTCAAAATCCTGCATCATGGCATTGACCCGTTCTGAATATAGCCAAGGACCAATGACATCGGAAAGCTCCAAGCCAGCTTGACTGAGTTGCAATTTATCTTGTTCTTTTGAAGCCAAATTAAGCTCGTATAATTCATGTAACTCTGGCAAATCATCCAAGGCGGCACTTCCAAAAAAGTTATGATAAGCCTTGAAATCTAAATAACTTCCTTCTAAGATGGATTTGATCACATAACGACGTTTTTGTTCTTCTAGAGATAGTGTCGTTCCGTACAGAACCTTTTGAAAATCTTGGCTTGTTTTTTCATTATAATCGTGAATGATATTTTTAACCCCTTTGCGACCAACGGCATATTCGGAACTGTAGTGCAGCGTTTTGGTGTACGAACGTGCGCCAACACCCAAGCCAACCATCCCATCTTCTGGGCTGTTGTAAGGAGGCGTAGGCATTTGGACGGCTTTTGTATTTCTGAAAATACGCATGGTAACTTGTTCGTAGCCTTGTGATAATAAGAAGTCTCGACCAAAGCGATATAGATTTAAGCGATGATCATTCCATGCTTTTTCTTTAGAACCCAAACCTGTGAGGGCACGAACATAGAGTGGGTACAAGAAAATTTCCTCTGGCTGAAAAGCCACACTTTGCTCTAGAGAATATTGCCAAGATTGGAGCGTTTGTCCAGCCATGCCATAAATCAAATCAATATTCATCTCAGGAATACCTGAATCTTTGATGATTTGTAAAGCTTTTTGTACTTCTACGGTTTTTTGTGGGCGACCAAGTGCTTTGGTCTCTTCTAACAAGAAACTTTGTACGCCAATACTGGCTCTAGTCGTGCCTTTTTCTTTTAATAAAGCTAGTTTTTCTGGACTAGCCGTTTTGGGAGACATTTCTACAGAGCTTGGAATCGCAATCGTATCTGCGCCCATGATGTTATTAATAAGATAAAACAAGCGCTCTAAATCAGGCAGGCTCAAAAAAGTAGGCGTTCCCCCACCAATTGCCAAGCGATTAAACGTTGCTTTTCCTAAAGCTGCTTTGGTTTCAATGGCTTGGCGTTCTAAGCTTTGAATAAAAGGACTTTCGTGCGTTGATTTTGGATTGGCAATGGTAAATAAATTACAAAAACCACAGCGCATTTCACAAAAAGGAATGTGTACGTACAAGAAAAGTTGTTCCTTGTTTTCTACTGCCCAAGCCTCTTTCAAAGGAATTGGATTTTCAAAAGGGCGATAACTCGATTTATGAGGGTAAGAATAGGCGTAACCTTGAAAATAATTGTCGCCTATGATTGATTTTAATTTGGTCATTTTATGATTTTCGTTCTTGATGTGTTTGTATTTAATTAACTGATGTTACACAAGATTTTTTTACTCCTATTGAGAACTCGAGACTTGCTTATTGAACGCTTCTTTTAATTCTTAATGTTGAATGCTGAATTTTTAATGTTAATTCTACTATAAAGCATTCCACATTAAGAATTAAGCATTAAAAATTAAGGCTATTTGATACAGGAACATTGAATTATTTAGCTACCGAATCATTTTTTTGCTCAACAGAGATAATTAGGAGGCATTGGTCAACAAAACTTCCAAATAAGGAACAGTCCAAACCTTGGGATGCCCAATTCGATGCCCCGTATAACCATCCTCGCCATAGGTAGTGCCATGATCGGCAGAGCAAATGACAAAGCTTTGTTTGCGTTTGTTCAAGGCTTCCATCAAAATAGGAAGTTGACTATCGACATATTCCAAGGCTGCGGCATGGCTATCAATGCTGTCGTGCAATTGATTCTCTAGATAAAAACAATTGGGTTGGTGCAAAGCGGAAATGTTGATAAATAAAAAGACAGGATCTGAATTTTTTTCTAACAAATCAGCGGCTTTTTCAAATTGTACTTGGGTGGATTGTTTGTTGGTTACGCCAAAAGAAGGTTCCCAATAGCTTTCTTCAAATAAGTTAGGAAAAACAGTGCTCAAGGGTGTTTGTTTGTTGAAAAAACCAACGCCTCCAATGCAAATGGTCTTAAAGCCTTTCTGTTGAAGTCCTTCTACAATGTTGGGCGCATCAAAGGTACATGTATTTTGAACGGCTGTTTCGCTGCCTGCAAATTGCGTAGCAAAGAGGCGAGGATGCTTTCCTGGAGCGATAGGAGTTGGCAAAAAACCAGCAAAAAAAGCATGGTGTGCAGCATAAGTAAAACTTCCAGGGGTATGGCGTTTTTCCCATCCATTAGGGGACAGCCATTTAGAAAAGTTGGGCAATTTGCCTTTTATCCAAAGTGTCTGAGCAACATCATAACGCAAGGTATCTAAGGTGATCAAAACGAGGTCACTTTCAGCGACAATTTCGTTCATGTTATATGGCATACCAATAAGAAGGTTTTGAAATTATGAAATGTTACTGTAGGCAAATTATTCTATGTACAGGACAAAAAGTAAAGCTAAATACTTTAAATCTTAAATCTATTAAAAACTAAGAATTAGATCGAGCATCCCTGTTTGTGTATAACACAAAACAGCTCGGTCGCTTTGCGAATGCTTTTAGATATTAGATCGCTTTGCTGTTAGATATTAGACCCTATTACAGCTTAATAAGGTCTAATATCTAAAATCTAAAAGTGAAACGATCTAAAATCTAATAAAAAGTGTTAAGCACATTCAATATTTTATTAGATAAAAAAATGTCCTGTACGTAGCAAATTATTACAAAACGTAACAAAAATTTATCCTAAATCAAAGATGTTTTCAAGGATGATATCTGGTTTTATTTTGTGAATCCATTCTCTTTTGTGGCTCAGCCAAGCGGTTTTGATGCCTACTTTTGCGGCTCCTTTTATATCGTTCATGGGATCGTCACCCACATACAATAATTGTTGTGGTTGGAGTTGCCATTGTTCTAATACCAATTCAAATAAGGCAGGATTGGGTTTGGATAGACGGTATTGCTGAGAAATATGGATCGTTTCTGTAGGGAAAATAGCATCTAGTTGCGCCTTGTGAATTTTTCGACTTTGGTTACTAATAGAACCATTTGTTAAGATCCCAATTCTATATCTTTTTTGTAGTGATAATAAGAAGTCTCTCAAAGTGGGTGAAATGGGGCGCACAAAATTACTAATATTAGCATGCATATAATTCCACAAATTCGTTTCGTTCCAGCCCGATGGTTGATAATATTGAATAAACCATTCTACAAATTCTTCTCGTGGTGCATAACCAAACTGATCCACCTTCTCTATTTCAAATTCTTCGTTTTTAAAATAGTAGTTCGGCATATTCTCATCAAAAAACTGTTGCATACAAGCTAAAAAAGCAGCATTGCGATTGATGAGCGTATTGTCAAGGTCAAAATATATGGTTGTAATAGAATCAAGCATATTCTTGTTCTTTTATATAATTTATGGTGCTAGTATAAGTATCCATGTTATTAATAAACACATTGGGCAACAAATCCCCAAAGGCATTGGCTTCTAAGATGTAGCTTTTTTTCAAGGTATTTGAAATCATAACATCCATGCCAGCATAAAGGGTGTTTGGTAAGGTACGAGCTGCTTGTTCGGCTAAGTCGCTCATTTTTTGCCATTTATCTAAGCCAATGACCGCTTTTACTTCCGCTATACTGCCCCTTTGATTGCCCAAATGCAAATTGGTCATAGGAGAATGACTTTGACGGACAACAACTTGCTGTGTTTTGCCACCAATAACGACCATTCTCAAATCAAAAGCACCACCTTCTACAGTAGCTTTAGGAATCCATTGTTCTACAATAATGCCCTCTTTTGCTAATGTATTTACTAAATAGGCAATTTCCTTAGTGTTGTTATAGGTACGAATTTTTAAAGCATTGAATAATTTAAAAGAAGCTTTTTCTTTGACCAATTCAACAGAAGTAATGGCTTGAATTTTATCTTTTTGAACTCTAAAGGCAATGACACCAGAAGCAGAAGAACCATGAATGGGCTTGATGAAAACTCGTTGCCAACCTTTTTCCTGCATTTGAGTACGTAAATCCTCGTAGTTTTTGATCTTATAAAGTGCCGATGGAACAGAAATAGCCTGTTGAGAAAAATGTTGATGGCAAGCCGCTTTGTCAAACATCAATTTGATTCCTGCAAGACTATTCATCAACTTCAACTGTGTATGTGGTGCAATTGCTTGTTGTAATTGATCCAAAAAAACAAGAAATCCAAGGTGATTTTGTCGCAAAAATTGAATGCGCCCTTTTTCGAAAGGCAATTGCGCTATGGCTGAAAGACCAATCGAAGGGGCATCAGCTAATAAAGGATGTTCTACGCCCAATTTTAGAAAGGCATTGCTAACCGCTCGATTTTCTCCAGGAGATTCTACCCTCAAATAATCTGTTTGGGCAAGTATCTTTTTTAAATCTACTTTTTGTTGTAATAGATCTAAATAAGAAACAACAAAAGGGGCAGTAAAACCTTGAGATTTTACTGCCGCTATAAAATATGGACAACGTCTATTTTCTGGATTTCCAATAAGCGTAAATTGCATCTGATAATGTCTAGAATTTACTCTGAAACAGAAATATAACGATCGTCTTCATCGGCATCAGGTTCTCTTTCTTTAAGATCTACTTTGATGCCTAAGTCTTCTAATTTTGCTGCCCATTCATCGGAGATGAAATTGTGGTGCAAGTCTAGTTTTTTTAAGTTTTTAATAGCAGGATTATCAACCAATGCCTCCGCCCCTATATCGTCAATCGTTCCTCTAGAAAAATCTAATATTTCAATACGATCTAGGATAGGATCTCCTTTTATGAATTGTGCTAATTCATTTGCAATTTCACTATTTCTTAAACCCAAATATTTCAAGGAAGGTAAGTGATTGCCGCCAGCGCCTCTGTAAGATGCTGCCACCTCTTCAGGAGTGGCATTAAAACCATAATTATCAGAACCTAACCACAGTTCTAAGTGTTCTAAAGCAGGTAAACCCGCCTTGGAAAGCTCTGCAAAAATGGATTTGGATAAGCCACCTGTTTGGATGACCAATTTTTTTAGATTGGAATGGTTTAATTCACCAAAAGCAAGACCATTACCACCACGAACTTGATAAAACTCTAGATTGGGCAAGGCAGCTAAAACGGGACCATGATTACAGTTTTCAATCCATGAAACTTCATTTTCTTCATAGGTAATGTCTCCAAAAAAGATGCCCTTGATGTGTTGTAATTTAGCTTTGTTATCCACTAATAATTGAATAATAGAGAGGGGAGAATCATCGTGTTCTGGTCCCCAATGTCCAATGACAAAACTATCTACTTCGCCTAATTTAGGATCGTTCAAAAAAGCTTTGATCATATTTTGAACCTCATTTTCTGGACCATCGTATTCTGTGCGAAAACGATAGGCTAGTTCCGTATTTTCGATACCTTTTTCAATATCAAAATCAATTACTTTTTTCTTATTAAAGTAAAATGCGTTTCTTGAAAATGTCATGATGTGTTTAATTAGATGATTAATATACTTTAGGTACCTGATGTTACGCAGATTTTTTTATTCCTATTAAGAACCCGAAATTTGCTCCTTGAACCTTTGTTTTAATTTTTAATGTTGAATGCTTAATTTTTAATGCTAATTCTATTTGAAAGCATTCAACATTAAGCATTCAACATTCAGAACAAGTTTATACAGGAGCATTAAATTTTTATCTCCTTAATTATTTTTAGTTCGCTTCGCTCATGAGCGCTGCGCTTTGAGTTTTGCGTAACATGAGTTAGGTAAGTTTGTTCTCTTCAAATGTATCAAAAAAGTTACACTAAGTCAAGTCTTTTAACAAATTATTTACAGTAAAATCTTGTAGTATTGTAAGTATCTTTAACAGGAATAATCTTTCAAATCCTTACTTTTTCTAAGTTATAGTTTATATTTGAATAAAGCACTTGCATTTAACAGAAAATATGGAAATAAGAGAAATTCGACAACACCAATTACAAGCTTATATAGACTCTAAGGAATATAAGACCACAAAGTATGTTGCGATCAGTAAACATAGAGCCTTATCTCATATTCGAAACCCTCGGGTGAAAGCGGATGATTTGGTTTTAGTCTTGATCTATGAAGGAGGAGAAATGGTTGCTTATTTAGGTGTTTTTGCGGATGATTTGCATTTTTCGACAGGAGTAGAGCACGTTGGGTGGTTGAGCTGTATGTGGGTGAATCCGATTATGAGAGGAAAAGGCATTGCCAAGAAATTAATTCAAGCTGTTTTTGAAGCTTGGGACTATAAAATCTTGGTGACCGAATTTACGCCTGCGGCACATGGTTTGTACAATCGAACAGAACAGTTTCTAGATTTGGCAAAGCCTGAAGGCGTTCGAGGCTACCTTCGTCTAAATTTAGCCTACCTTCTTCCAAAAAAAGACGAAAAATGGAACAAATGGAAACCTTTTTTGATTTGTATAGATACGCTGTTTAATTTGCCGAATGCCTTGCGTTTAAAATGGGCTAAAAGCAATAGATTGGAATCGAAGGGAATTTCCTTTGAATATTTGTCTGAAATAGATGA
Source organism: uncultured Aureispira sp. (assembly GCA_937942475.1). Lineage (GTDB taxonomy): Bacteria > Bacteroidota > Bacteroidia > Chitinophagales > Saprospiraceae > Aureispira. The sequence goes on along the minus strand of CALDEP010000105.1, from coordinate 31,278 downwards.
AGAAGCTTGGTCGTTTATAGAGGCGAATAAATCGAAAGAATTGATGAATCGCAATCGAACAGATTTGACCTGGGTAGTTAAAAATCAATGGCTGTTGTCTTCTGGATTAAAAGATCACAATGCCAAACGTTATCATTTTTCAGCAACAGATGCTTCTTTTACTTTCTTAAATGTCAAGGTTTATGATAAAGCCTTAAAAATGATTGGTTTTTTAGTCATCAGCATTCGAGGCAAAAACATGAAAATACCTTACGCTTACTTTTTGAATGGAGCAGAAGAACAGGTCTTAGAAGTGGTCTATGAACATATGCTTGGTTTAAAGTTGGATATGTTAACCGTCTTTCATCCTGCTTTGGTAAAAGTCATCAAAAATGGCAAAACGCCTTTCTTTAAGACAAGAGCTTTTAACCGACACTATATTATAGGTAAAGTTTTGGGCGACCAATTGGCAGCAACCCCCGACTTTATCATTCAAGATGGAGATGCAGATGCTGCTTTTACATAGTTATAATAACTCATTTTACGAAAAAATGGATTATGTTGATGAGAAATCAATGTTCTTAATTCTTAATGCTAAATTTTTAATGTTAAATGCTTTAGAGCACAACAGACATTAAAAATTTAGCATTAAGAATTCAACATTAAAACAGTCCTTAAATAAGTAACGATGAGTTTAATACTGAACTAAAAAAGGTTCTGGCGTAACATCAGTTAGTTATAATAATAAAAAATACCCTCATTCGTGGCAAAACAATATAAATTAGAAAAAAGTGGTCTTTGGGTCAGCCTTTCAGCAAAGCCTTTTGCTGGAGGAGGAGAGGGGAATTTATATAAAATTACAGCACCAAAAGAATTAAGAAAGTACGTTGCTAAATTATACCATCCACATAAACTAACGCCCGTACGGGAGAAAAAAATCAACTATTTAGCGGCTTATCCGCCCATTCAATCAGATGAAAATGCAGGAGCGCACAATTCTGTTATTTGGGTCAAGGATTCGCTTTATGATAAGGGGAGATTTGTAGGTTTTATCATGCCTTATACGGAGGGAGAGAAGCTAGAAATATTGTGTACGCCCAAAATTCCTAAAAAACTACGTCAAGAATGGGCAAGGTTTGATTTTAAAAAATCACCTAAGGCGATGGATATGCGGCTGAAATTATCCTTTAATATTTGCGCAGCCATTCATCAAGTACATTCTATAGAACGCTATGTTTTGGTGGATATGAAGCCTGATAACATTGTGATTCAGACCAATGGCTTGGTTTCTATTGTGGATACAGACTCAGTGGAAGTGGTGGAGTCGGGGAAAAGTTTGTTTGATGCACCTGTGGCAACTCCTGAATATACTCCACCAGAGCATTATAGAAAACTAGATTATGACCCAACAGAAAGAGAAGCTTGGGATCGTTTTGGTTTAGGGGTGATTTTGTACAAACTACTATTTGGGATTCATCCTTTTGCGGCAAGCTCGGGTGCGCCTTATGAGCGATTGACGACCTTGCATGATAAAATTAAGCATGGTTTGTTTGTGCATCATCCTGCAAAAAAATCTTCGTTTAGCATTATTCCTCCACCACACAAAGCCTTTTATAAGTTAGATAAGAGCTTACAAGATTTGTTTTTTCGTTGTTTTATTGATGGGAATGAAAACCCTGATTTGCGCCCAAGTGCAGAGGAGTGGTGTGCGGCTATTTTATTAAGCCTAGATGATGAGACTGCGTACAAGCGTTACGGGCATATTTTAGGAGGTGGTTTGTACACTAGAAAACCTCGATTTCCTTTGCCTTCTGCTCGAATAGATTTGCCTTCTTATTCAATGGCTGCTACGCAGTTGGTTGAGTTGAGTAATAATAATGAGTTGCCAAAACCCCAAGTACGTGTTCCAAACGAAAGGGAGCTGAAAGATTTTAAAGTAAAGCCCCTTAAACTGGGGCAATTAATGAGCTGGGGGCTTTTTGTTGGTTTATCTTTTGTAATAGCAACGCCCATTGTTGGCATTTTACTAGTCTTTTTTTTACTGTATCGAGCGGATAAAAACTTCAGAAAAGATGGTACCTACCTTCAGGCTGAACGAATTAAAATAGCTTTGGCTGCCACCCAAAAAGAGTATCAGAAACAATCCTATCGAGTTGCCCAAAGTCGGAAGAGCTTTAAGCGAAGTGTTCGTAGAATAGTGCCCAAGATAGAACGCCTTACAGAGGAAGTAAAAGAACAAATAGCGGGACTTAAAGCTTATTTGAAAAAACAGGATGACCGAGTAAAAGAATTAGAAAACAAGGCAGTAGAACAATATGAGCATCTAAATCAAAAATATGTCGACAAGGCAATCGGGCATCGAATTATTGCTAGGGTAGAAGATGGGAATTATAATAATTTGGCTAAAATTAGAATTGCCATTCACAGTGCCCATAAAAAAGCAGTGGATCAACTCGTAAAAGATCAGCCCATAAAGGATAGTCATCCTTTTATGAAGGAGGGAAAAATAGCGATTAATAGCTTGATGAAAAACAAGCGAACAAAAATTAGTGATTTAATTGGAGCAAAACTAACGACTTTGTACAATGAGCAAGAAGCGAAAATTAAATTATTGTATCAAGATATTAGAGAGGATACTTTTATTGAAAATCATATATATCGACTTTGGAAGGGGAAACGAAACATTACAGAGGCTATGAAAAAGGACCTAAAAGATACCTTGGAAGAACTGAAGTTCTCTTCTGTTTTGCAAGTTTATAGTATTAATACTAGAACAGGAGAAATTGTGCTCAAAGATGGTCAAAAAATTAATGCTAAAGTATTTAGAGCGTCTAAAACCATTTTAAATAATTTGAAGCATTGGCACGATGAAACCAAGCATCAATTAAATGCTTTGGATAAAGAAAAAGCGCTTTTGAAAAAAGAATATCGTCAGAAAAGAAGTGCTTTGGAGACCGAAAAACGAATGGAATTGAAAAATTTGGATCGTTTTAAGCGTGGGGAGTTGGAAAAGGTGAAAATAGAAACTCGGAAAATTGTCTTGGGAGCGCCTTATGCTAATTTGCAGGAGCAATACGAAACAGTAACAGAGTATGTCACGGAATTGGAAACGGCTTATGAAAAAGAAGAAAATCTAGTCTTGCAAGATTATCGAAGCCTCTATGAATCTATCGTGAAAGATTGTGAAACACGTGCTGATCGAGTGGCAAATGAAGTAGAGGAATTGGAAGAAGAGTTGCAAAAATACAACAAGAAAATTAACCATCCTAAGGTTCAAAAATCGTATCGAGAGCTAGCACAAAACTTAAGAGAATTAAAACAATTGTTGCCCAAATTGGAGGCAAAAGCTTTTGAAGCGCAGAAGTACAAAGAGATTAATTTTGGTAACTATATACGCAAATTGACTCAAAAGTAATCGCTAAAGCCTGCCAGAATTGCCAATAGTCCGCTATTTTGGCATTGAAAATAGACTGGCACAAAATTGAAGGCTTAATTAATTATCCTAAACAAAATGAAGACAATTACTGTTAATTTTGCGAAACTGCACTCCATACGAATCCTTTTTACTAGTCTATTTGTTTTATTAATTGTATGCTCTTGGATTTTTGTTGGATGGGAGTTTATTTTCTTGATAATCCCTATAGCATTTTTTTTGCTATGGAATATTAGGAGAACTTGGCGAGGATTAATAGGAAAAAGACCTGCCTTAATTATTGATAGAGAAGGTATTGTTGATAACACGCATTGGTACAGTTTAGGGCGTGTCGAATGGGAAGCAGTTGATTCAATCAAAAGCAAACAACTTTTTCTAATCCAAAACGTACAAGTTATCTTTAAAGACCCAAGTGCGGTCATTCAAAAAGAGAAAAAGTTCTTTAAGAAATTGGTTCAAAGCATTCACTTGCTTACCAAGAAAACACCCATGTTGCTAAATAGTAGATTGTTAGGAATTCCACACCATGAATTGACAACTTTGTTGAGAAATATAGATTTTGAAAATCCTGATTTTGTGGACCTATCTGAGCATTTAATAAATTAGTAGAGGATAGGATTTTATGAAAACAAAAGGGCTTCTTTTGATAACTTCTTAGAACATTTAATAGATAATTAGGAATAAAAAATACAGCCTTTAAAAATTAGGAAACCCAAATAAAACCGTATATATTAGTGGAACGCCTTGCGTATGCTATTATAAATAGTATTTCGTGGATTTTTCTAAAGGACTATACTTCATATAGAACCAGAAGGCTTAGCGTAGCTAAGTATTAAAACGAAATGTAGAATAAAATTAATAAAACAAAAATAAAAGAACATGTTTAATAAAAGCGAATTTAGAAAGTATGCTGTTAAGCATATGGGAATGACGGGAATGCACGTAGATACGTATGCTGAAAATACAGCAAAGCAAGCAATGAATATGGGAATGCCAAATGTAACTGGTTTGACTCCTTATGTAATTGAGGAGCGTCAGATGAACATTTCTCAGTTGGACGTATTTTCTCGTTTGATGATGGATAGAATTATTTTCTTAGGACAGGGAATTAATGATTATGTAGCGAATATCGTACAAGCACAATTGTTGTTCTTAGAGTCTACAGATCCTAAACGTGACATCCAAATTTTTGTCAACAGTCCTGGTGGTTCTGTGATTGCAGGTCAAGGTATTTATGATACCATGCAATATGTAACGCCTGATGTAGGAACGATTTGTACAGGTTTGGCTGCTTCTATGGGAGCGGTATTACTTTGTGCTGGAGCAGAAGGAAAGCGTAGTTGTTTGCCACACAGTCGTGTGATGATTCACCAACCATTGGGAGGCATGCAAGGTCAAGTAACAGATATGGAAATCTCTTACAAGTTGATTAAGCAACTTCAAAAAGAATTATACGATATCATCGCAACACATACTGGACAACCTTACGAGACAATTGAAGCAGATTGTGAACGTGATAACTGGATGACTTCAGGAGAAGCTAAAGCGTATGGTTTGGTAGATGAGGTATTAACTCGCAAAAAATAAAACTGAATTTCATTCGTTTTTTTGACCAAAAGGTTAAAAAAGGAATTAAGTTTATCAGTATATGACCAAGTTGGATGGGTTTTGCCTGTTCAACTTGGTTCTTTTTTAGAATAAACGTATATTTACAGCTCAATTGTAAATTAAAGTGGATAGGAAAGGTTGTTAGAAAATACAATTGTAAGTCCATCATTAAAACCAGAACAAAACAAATTAAGAATGACGAAACCAGGAGCAAAATGTTCTTTTTGTCACAAGCCCAAAGATCAAGCACTTATATTAATTTCAGGGGTAGATGCCTATATTTGTGAATCTTGTGTAGAACAGGCACAAGCAATCATAGAAGATGAAATCATGCCATTTGAGAAAGATGGAGAATTGGCACAAGTAAATCCAATTGACGGTAAAGACATTAAGATGTTGAAACCCATGCAAATTAAAGAACGCTTGGATGAATATGTTATTGGTCAAGACGCAAGCAAAAAGATCTTAGCGGTTGCAGTTTATAATCACTATAAACGTATTATGCAACAATCGCAGGGTGAAGAAGATGATGTAGAAATTGAAAAGTCAAATGTGGTGATGCTTGGACGAACAGGAACAGGGAAAACCTTGTTGGCTCGTACCATTGCACGTTTGCTAAACGTTCCTTTTACGATTGTTGATGCGACTGTATTTACAGAAGCAGGCTATGTAGGGGAAGATGTAGAGAGTATGTTGACGCGCCTTTTGCAGGCTTGTGACTATGATGTACCTTCTGCAGAACGTGGTATTGTATACATTGATGAGATAGATAAAGTGGCTCGTAAAAATGATAATCCTTCAATTACTAGAGATGTTTCTGGGGAAGGAGTACAGCAAGCGTTGCTTAAAATGTTGGAAGGAACAGATATCTTAGTACCGCCACAAGGAGGTCGTAAGCATCCTGAACAAAAATTAGTAAAAGTAAACACCAAAAATGTATTGTTTATTTGTGGTGGTGCTTTTGCAGGAATTGAAAAACAAATTGCGAAGCGTATTAATACGCAAGTAATTGGTTTTAAAGGAAATACGGATGAAGAAGTGGATACAGAAAATTTACTTCAATATGTGTCTCACCAAGATTTAAAATCTTTTGGTTTGATTCCTGAATTGTTAGGACGTATGCCTGTTTTAACGCATTTAAACCCTTTGGACAAAGCAACTTTGCGTCGTATTCTAATAGAGCCTAAAAATGCTTTGATGAAGCAATATAAGCGACTGTTTGAGATGGAAGATATTGAGTTAATCTTCACAGATGAAGCTTTGGATTTGATTGTTGATAAGACCGTTGAATACAGTTTAGGAGCAAGGGGCTTACGTTCTATTTGTGAGGCAATTATGACAGATGCTATGTTTGAAATGCCTTCTCAAGAGGGAGTAGACAAATTTGAAATTACAAAAGAATATGCGGAATCTAAATTAGACAAAACTAAATTGGCTATTTTGGAACAAGTTGTATAAGCTATTTTTTTTGGTAGAATATATAGAAGGGGTCAAATAACGAAAGTTGTTTGACCTTTTTTTGTAGGATTAACAGACTAACAAATGAACATATACTTAATACCTGGACTTGGTTTTGATCAACGGGTTTTTTCTAAATTAGACTTGAAGCAGTCCAATCATTATTTACAATGGGCTTTAAAAACCTTGTCAGCATGGCAAGGTGCAGCACTTACTGATCGCACTGAAATTATTCAAATTAGTGGTGCTTTGGACAAAACCTTTCCAATAAAATTGATGGATAAACCTACTTATACAATAGAAGATGGCGCACATTTTATGGTCTACAGAAAGGCGTCCATTATCAATGAAATCATTCATGCTGTCCTAGAAAATAGTACCCCTAAATTCTAGATCATTTAAATCGGTTGTTTTAGGTGCAATAAACTAAACAAAAAAGCACCAAACCCTAAATAGCAGCCTTGAACGATCCACATAGGGTATTTGTCTCCAAAAATAAGCATACTCACCACAACTGTTGTGGTGGCAAAAACAGCATATACTAGAAATTTCTTTTTGCCTGCCAAAGAGCTATACCAATTGTACAAAATAGAAGCCACAATAAAGAAAGGCACATTTTCAATAATCAAAGCCATCGTGTCGCTAACCTGCTCTTTTTCCCAGTTTAATTTATACATCAAAATAGGACCCAACATGATTCCAAAACCACTTAAAGCATAAACAGGCGGCAATAAGATGATGGCTAGTTTAGAAAGTGGTTTAAAGTTGAGCAAACTAATCATAATCCCTACGCCAGCATAAGGGAAAAGGACGTCAAACTCATGTTTTATCGTTCCTTCATGGATTAAGAAGCCAATAAATAAGGCTACTGTAGCGCAGACAAGACCAACGATGCAGGCATTAACAATGCTGTAATATCTTGCGGGAGTGGTTTCTTTTGCCATGATTTTGTTGTTTTTATTAAGGATTTATCTATGTTTTATTTGGCTTGTTCTACGAGTTGTCAAAGAACGATAATATTAATGTACTAATCTACTTTAAGAAAAGCATTATTTTCATCTTCAAATAAATAAATATCCTGTTTCAACTTAAAATTAGTTTGTTCCTCTACCAATGGGTCTTGCTGAATAATAATCGCACAGTCGTCCTCTGTAAAAGAAAAACTCTTTTTTTGTATGTATTTCTTTCCTCCTTGAGCATTAGGGGTATACGTTTCTAAATCTATGCTTAGAACTTCTTCAAATTTATCAACATCATAGACCTGAAAGATGGTCTTGTTGAGTCGTCCTTCTCTTTTAGGTATTTTTCGAAGCAAAAAATGCTTATGTCCTATTTTTTGAAAGGTAGGGTAAATCATAATGTCATTAGAGGAATAACCATCCTCATAGTGCCCACAGGGACAGGTTCTTAAGAAGGTGATTAAATGCATACCAGAGGGTTCTATTTTGAATTTTGCAACACTTAGGTAATTATTGTTGCCACCAACTTTAAAACCATCTAGTTCGTTATAAGATTCTTCAAAAAAAACTAAGGCATAATCTGTCTCTAGCTCTGTAAACCGCTCAATGCGCCCCACATTTACACGAAGTCCTTCCTCTTTTGCACTGCCATAAAAATGATTTATTAGTGCTTCATCAGATAATTCAGGCATGATATATTGGTGCTTATAATAAGCAATTTCTTTACCATCAAGGGAAAGTCCAATTTGATTGGCTGTTTTAATGATGTAAAGAAAATCACTATCAAAAAGGTCACTTGGGCGGTCTATGATGAATACCGTATCTGATAATGGAGTTAAGGTGGTCGTTGGTCCCTCTCGCTGTACGCCCCATTCCTCTTCATCTTCTTCCACAGGTACGGATTCATAGTACAGAAACCGCACCTCTAATTGGTCTTGGTCATTATACTCCAAGATTAAACTTACATCACTCATTTCGTTGTTTAACTTGATGTAAGGATGATTCCAATAGTCTCCCTCCAACTCTTCTATAGTGAATTTATTTAGGCTAACTCTTTTTTCTGTATTGGCTGGTGAAGGTGCTGATGACTCAACATTTAGACTTGAGGCATTTTTTGTATTACTTTCTAAATCTATCTGTTGTTCTTGTTGGTTTCTAATATAAAGAAAAATGATAGTCCCCAACAGTAAAATACTTAGGAAGTAAAGTAACTTGCCTTTCATATATAGTAGTTTATTTTTTAGTGGATGACTAAAACAAAGTACAATTAAATGTAGAAACAAAGATTATTCGTCAATAATATCTCCGATTTCATTTTCTTCGTGCTTAAACTCTTTGAGTTTAGGAAGTTCTTTTATTGATTTTAACCCAAAATGCTGCATGAATTTTTCACTAGTAGCATATAATAAAGGGCGACCAACATCGGGCGAGCGTCCCTTGATGGTGACGAGTTCTTTTTCTAGTAATTTTCGAACGGCATAATCACAATTTACGCCTCTAATGCGTTCCATTTCGCCTCTGGTAATGGGTTGGCGATAAGCAATAACAGAAAGGGTCTCTAAGGCGGATTTGCTCAATTTCTTGTTGCTTCTCTGTTGAATAAGAACGCTGAGGGTTTCATTAAATTCTGGCTTGCTCAAAAACTGATACCCATCTGCAATTTCCATGATGCTGAAAGAGGAGTTCTTAGAATTATATTTTTGTTGCAAAGCAGTAATCTTATTTTGCAAAACGGTCTTATCTAATTCTTGATCCAAAACAGATTCTAAGCATTGTTGAATTTCTTTTAGAGACATTGGACTGTCGCTGGCAAAAATCAAAGCTTCTATATGTAAGGTGATGTTATCCAAAATTAGGTATAATTTTTTGTTGTTTTATTAAAAACAGGGAACAAAGCAAACTAAATTGATGTTAGTGAGTTGTACTATTACGACAAAATTAGCAGTTTTCCTACCTATTAGCAAGCCTAGAAGCATAAGTTTTTAGAGTGAGACAAAAAAAGAGGCCTTATCCTATCTAATAATAACAAAAAAATTGTAAATTTCGGGAGTATGTACACCGTACAATACAAATTCGGTTATATCTATACATGATAGGATAGATAGATCAATAGATTTTTTTTATAAATAAATAAAAATCCAATTAAAATTATGATGTTGAACTACTTTGAAAAAGTAAAAGGCTATCTGTTAGATTTGGGACACGAGATTGTTAGTGAAGATGCTGGAGACGGTATGTTACTTATAACAGATGAGAGCAAAGGATTAATGAATACGATGTTAGATTGTGAAGGTGAAATCTTGGTGATTGAGCAGCATATCATTAACTTAGATGCCAACCAAACAGAAGCATACAAACGCTTACTTCAAATTAATAGAGAAGTTGTTCATGGAGCATTTGTCTTAAATGAAGATGCAACAAAACTTTTGTTTAGAGATACTTTACAGTTATCTAATTTAGACTCGAACGAGTTGGAAGGATCTCTAAATGCCCTGGCAATCGCTTTGGTCGAAAATACAGATGAACTATTGGGATGGGCTTTACAGGAGCCTGTTGCTTAATAGTTTCTTTCATTTAAAACTCAATCATTCATTAGTAAACAAATAAACTCTTAATATAAGTTATGTGGGAATTTATCAAACGATTATTTAGAATAGGAAAAGCAGAAGCAAACGCTGCAGTAGATAAGTTAGAACGTCCAATCACTCTTACCAAACAAGGTATTCGTGATTTGAAAAAAGATTTGGACGAAAGTCTAAAAAGTTTGGCAGAAGTAAAAGCAACGGCTATTCGCTCGAAAAGAGAAGCGAACAACCACATGGAAGCTGCTGAAGATTACAAAAAGAAAGCAAAAGCATTGCTTCAAATGGCTTTGGATGGTAGAAAAGACGAAGCAGAAGCAAACCGTTTGGCAGCAGAAGCTATGGCTCGTAGAGAGGAATCTCTAAAGTTGTACCAAGTAGCTAAAACGAATCAAGATAAATTCGAAGAGTTGGTGTCTAAAATGGAGACTAAAATTCGTAGCCTGAAAAGTCAAGTTGCCAAGTGGGAAAATGAATTGAAAACATTGATTGCTCGTGATAAAGTGAGTAAAGCTACTGGTAAATTGAACAAACAATTGGCAAACATTGATTCTAGCGGAACCTTATCTATGCTAGAAAAAATGAAAGAAAAAGTAGAAGAGCAAGAAGCGTTATCAGATGCTTATGGTGACATGGCTGACGAAACCAAAACGATTGATGAAGAAATCAATGCGGCTTTGGCAGATACTACTTTGACTTCTAGTGCTGCTTTGGATGATCTAAAACGTGAAATGGGGTTATTACCAGCAGAAGAGAAGATCGAAATTAAAGAAAAAATAGAAGAAACAATCAAAATTGAAGTAGACAAACCGAATACAACAGATACGGATAGTCCAGCTTAATTGTCGATTAAAATATAGCGTATTTTTTACGCTACAAAGGGTTCTTAGCAATTGCTAAGAACCCTTTTTCTGTTTGTAGGCTTGTACAATACTTCGTGTAGATCACGCAGTAACAGCGCAGCTAAAAACAAAAAATCCACGACCACGAAGTAGCAGCGCAGCTAAGTATTACTTGTATAAATGATAGAAAGAATAAGACTTATCATTGATTTTTATGAGTTGTGTTTTTACTTTGTTTAATCTTTTGATTTTTAATGCTTTATTGATTTTTGTAACTGAATTATTAAGCATAAAACGCCTGCAGGTGTTCAATGTAAAGGTGCAATAGGGGTTAATTTAATTATCTCGGATTGCTTTTTGTATTTCTTGTTCTAAGCTGCTTTATTATTATACCAAAGTAGGGAGTATAAAAAGAGGAAAGGTAGCAAGAAACACACCTTTAATTTATTGAAATAACCAAAATGATTTTGGTTGATTTCTTTTTAAAAATCACAAATTATGAGATTAGTTTATTTGATACTTCTATTATTAGGAATGCTTAGTACAGCAATGGCTCAAGTTGAAATTAAGAGCTATACCAAATATATTAGTAGTCCTAGCAATTCGGCTATTAGTGAGGATGGGAATTATTATTATGTATCACATGGAAAGGGACTAGGGGTTTATAAAATCAATCCACAGACAAAATTATTAGAAAATATACAAGAAATAAAAATTGAAAGAGGAGCAACTAATTTGATTTTAACACCTGATAATCAATATGTAATTAGAACAGGTTATAGTGAAGCCATGCTGGTCGTTTATAAGCGAAATACCTCGGATGGAAAATTGTCTTTGTACAAAAAATATACAGAAACAAGAGATGGAAAAGAATTGATGAATAAAGTGTCAGACTTTGCTATTTCGCCAAGTGGTCGTTATTTGTTTTTAGAATCTGATCGTACTTTAATGACCCTTCGCTTTGAGGAGGGAGCGATTAGTTATGTGGAGGAGCATGTCTTGGAACGCTCTTATCATGGAACGATTACGTTTAGTCCAGATAATAAACATGTTTTTATTGGGAATTATCATTTTGATGGAAATTCTCATAATACAATATTGACTTTAGATGAAACAACAGGGAAGCTTCAGATAAAAGGATCATTATCCGAGGATTATCTAATTCCTGGAACTACTTTTTATATCGATGGAGAAAAACGCCAATATGACGTTTCGCCAAAGTTGGAATACATGGCTTTTTCGCCCGATGGCAAAGACGTTTATATGGAAGGATCAGAATGGTATCCTAACGGAAGTCGCAGCGCTTTTATGCATTATCGTTGGATTAATGGAACGCTGACCTTGCAAAAGGCTTATTATAAGCTGCCTCCAACATTTCAGATAGAAACTATGAAAAATATTTACCTCGATGGGAGTGGTGGTTATTTGTACATATTGACAGGAGGTGAAGCTTCTGGGGTACATGTTTTTAAGCGAAATGAAGATACAGGAGCCTTGACTTTTGTGAAATCTTTTCATAAGAAAAACAACCTGCCACGTATTGTTACGCCTTACAGAGCTAGTTTTAGTCCAGATAACCAGCACGTGTATATTTCTAATTTTTTTGGTGGTAATATTGTCACTTTAGAAAATAAAGATGGCAAACCAAGTCCTAAGAAGAGCAAGCCGAATAACAATTATAATCAACCGAAGCCAGTTGTGCATAATAACGTTAACAACAATAATTCTAATAACACGAATAACAACTCAAATAATAATTCGAATACACCACAAAGCGATTGCCAGTATACACCAATTACTAAAACAGAAATAGCTAGAATAGAAGCACGATTAAAGGACTTGGAAACAGAACAAGCTCGTTATGATTATGCCTTAAAAGCACTACAAAATAGATGTTTAGAGACGATGCAGGTCTTGCGCTTGGCTCGTTTGTTTGAGGTAGAGTATATGCGCTTAGAATTGGTTAAGTTTGCCTATTATTATACCTCAGATATAGAGAACTTTTATCTGTTAGATACTTTGTTTACAAATGATCGACTCAAGCAAGCGTTTAGAAAGGCTATAGAAGGGTAGGAGATTTGAAAATGTGAAAAGTGAATTTGAAATTTTGAATAGTACGATTTTCTAAAAAATTTCAAATTCACTTTTCAAATCTATTTATTAACTCATTTACGCAAGAACATTTTAGATAGTATTGAACTTGTTTTTACTTAAAAAATATTGTTTTGATGCTGAATGCTTAATTTTGAATGTTTAATGTCTTTTGGTTAAAAATAGGACATTCAAAATTAAGCATTCAAAATTCAAAATTAAACTATATTTATTGAACCGTTTACTAGTTTTGAGCAGCCTAATTAACTTTAGTTAGCTCCGCTGCTACTTCGTGGTCGCTTTGCTCATGAGCGCTGCGCTTTAAGTTATGCGTAACATCAGTTATTTACCTAAGATTTCTTGACCCACTAAGATCAGTTTAGAACCAGGCAATATTCTGTGTAAAGTACCTGAATTATCACTCTCATAAGAATTAACTTTAATGAAACCGTGTCCATATTCTGGCTTTTTTTGGTAAGCAGAAAAGCCTGTTTGGCAATTCTTTAGCGTTACATTGGTCACGGTTGTCTTAGACAAATCTTTTGAAGCAATCCCAATAACAGCCCCATCAATACTAGTATTAATGATTGTGGCAGTTCCTTGTTCTCCCATAGAAATGCCTTTGTCACCAGCATTTTTGATCTTAGAATCTCGAATGGTGACCACACTAGTAGAAAAGTCAATGGCATCATTTCCTGTATTGTTAAAATAACAATGGGCGACCGTTCCTTTACAGAAATCGGCATCAAAACCATCGCCAAAGGTATTGCTAATGGTATTGTATTGAAAATCAAAATCAGAGCGCACAATATTTAGAATGTCTTCACAGCTGTTGTCTGTGAAAACACTGTGGTAAATGTCAACATTGGATTCATAGAAGTTGACCGCACCTGGCAGGTTCCAACCTTTGTAAGAAAAAGCCCCTAATTTAGAAAATACAGTATGGCTAATTTGAGATTGTCCTCCTGCCTGAATAACGGAAAATGCTCTGGCAGAACTATCGCTAGACTGAATCATAATTGGAGCCGCCTCAGTTCCTAGAAATTGAACAGGAGAATAAGAAAGTATAAAAGCACCTTTGATAAGGTCTACCTTTGTTCCAGGCTTAAACGTAACGTCATATCCAGCAGGAATAACAATCGGCTCGTCAACAACAGCGTTTTGCTTAAAAATAAGGTGTGTTTGTCCAGCAGCGTAAGCATAGGCAGGATGATTTTCTCGCAAAGTGCTTTTTAACTCCTGAACAGGACTCAAACCCTCTGGAATTGGCCAAGGATTGATACTAGTATAAAAGTTTTGATCCAAACCAATCACACGATAAACGAAGAATTTTGCGTTGATAGGAACGGCAATCCGTTCGCTATAATCTGGTAAATCTCTAAAACGGGTCGTATAAATAACTTTAGCCGTGTCTACATAAGTAATAACACCGCCTGCTTGACTCATGGTGCCAACAATTTCAATAGGAATTTGGTGGCGATTACAAACCGCAATCAAACCAGGTTCTACTGTTTTGCTCTGCAAAGAAGCCGTATTTGGATACAAGGCATTGAGAATATTACTAGCTCTTTTGTATAAATATTGGATAGAGAAATTATAATCGGGTTTCTCTTCTTGAACGATCTTTAAGCGTGAATACAGTGCCGTAGAAATAGACTTCGTGAAGTTTTTGAGATAAGTATCATCGGCAAATTTTTCTAAATATTGATGGTATTTTCTCAAAAAGCCCCTGTCTCTAAATAATTTTCGATGCAGCTCATTATTGCCCTCAATGGAAGAAAGGTCAACCCCCAAAAAGGGTTTTTGAGGCGCATGATCTAAGCCAATATCTGAAAACCCATCAAAGCCAATTGGCTCTAATTTACCTGTTACAGGATTGTAATAATACCGTTGATTGTGCCATGCAATTCCATGATAACCCGCTGTAATGTCCATAATAACATAATACTTAGCAAGCAAATCAATGTCAAAAATTTCTTCGGCAGGTTTTAATCCATATTGATATTGATAGAGTAAATTTTGAGCAATTTTATACTGCTCTGCTAAAACAGGTGTTTTGAAAGTTTTGCCTTCTGAAAACGGTTTAATTTCAGGGCTGCCAACGACTAATTCACCATCCAAATCAGCATCTAATTTGAATTGTTGCAATTGAGCCTCCCAAAAACCACTTTCTACAAATCGAATGATTGGACCTTCTTTCTTTTTTGAAAACTCAGGCAATTGTTTCAAGAAGTGTTCTTCATACACATAAAGTCCCAAATCTTTGTGATTGAGTTTCATGTTGATAAACTCATAACGAGTCGTTAGAATGTCTTCGTACTTAAAGAACTCATGCAAGACCCATTCTAATAAATAACCCCGTGTAGAAGGATTTTGCAAGGAAAAAGTCTTTAGACGATTCCAAGATTTATCGGTTTGTGTCGACACTCTAAAAGACCATTTATCCCCCAAAAGGTGATCGGTCCAGTCTCCTTTGAGTCGCATTTTTACACTGATTTTTGCCTCTTTTTTTTCTTTAGGAAAGATAGCACCTTTTACCCAAGAATCATCCGAGCTAATCAACATCCCTTGCTGTATTGCTTCGTGGCGTTTTTGTTTTATTTTATTGTATTCCCCTTCTTTAACAAAAATGTGAATGTTATCAGGTTGCCATTTTTTGACTAATTCTGCTTCGTAAGAACTGTTTTTAGAATAAGAAAGGTTATCAAAATAAACAGGTTCTTCATTAAAATTAAAGCAATAAATTTTGATGATATTTTGAGGGAAGGGGCTTGTGACATCTAGAAAAACTTCTATTTGTTGCCATTCATCTGTGTATTCAAATTTTTCACTTTGCAAGTAAAACGATTTTCCATCAGCACTGGTTACCACCAAACGAGCGACTTGTTTGGAAGGCGAACGCACCCATACTTTTACCGTAACTTCGTCCCCAACATGAACATCGGTTAATTGTGTTGAGAAACCATAAGCCATGTTATTTTTACTCAATTTGATGGAATGACGACCGTCATAAGCTTCCGAACTTGTTTGTGCTGCGGCACCACTTGCTTTATGCTCGTTTAAGACCAAAAATTCGCCCTCTTTGGTTTCCGCATCTGCGAGAAGGGTTCCTTGAACTTCTTTTTTATTAAATGACTTCCAAGCAGAAGGGGCTAGAAGAAATACGCCAAGTATTATTAATACTACTATTAATAGGGATACTCCCTTTTTAAGTAAAACGGATTGTCTCTGTTGCCTTTCGTTAGCAGTATTAGTTTGTATAATCATAATTGTAATATCATCAAATTGTTTCTACATTCGTCCTTAGGTATATCTCTAAATTCATTGAGAACGTTGGAGAGATGGATACTTGGAATAGTTTTATTGTGTTAACAAAATACCATTTACATACTTGCTATTTTTGGACAAGCGAAAGGGTAGGAAACGAGTAATACGTCGCAAATCTTTTTCATCTTCTCGATCGTACTTTAGTTCTACAATAACAACAGGATCTCTATGCAAATACTGCTTGAAATTTGGGGAATGTAACAAGGAATGAAAGCGTAAATTAGAGTCAATCGTGATTCTAAATTTACCATCTTTGGTTCCCCAATAAGAACGCTCGTAAGAGTTTAATAAGGTAGCTTGTAATGAAAATTGTTGAGGAATCCACCGATTGACTTCTTTTTGAAGTCCTTTTATATTCGACAATTCAAAAGAAGAAAGTGGAAAAATAGTTTTTCCTCCCAATTCATTTTCTTTGTATTTAACCTCTAGCTTTGGATCTACAATAGCTCTTATATCTGATCCATACCAACGGGTACGATATTTTTTACGGACATTAATTCCCATTAGATTGTCGTTCAGACAAACCATATTTGGCGTATCAAAATAAATGTTGTTAACAGTTCTATTAGGATACAGTTTATAAAAAGAAGCAGGATGCGATTTTATAATCTGTTTAATGTGTGGCATAGATAAATTCTCCACCCTATATTTTCGTTCAAAACGCATAGCTGTATTAATTCATATGTAAGGATAGAAGTTTACGCTACAGAATAGCACTGGATTTCTACTTAAACAATCAAATCTGGTTGATCAACAATAGAAACGGTTGTATTTGGCGTAGAAGTAACAATGAGCTCTTGCATGGCAGTAATGGCATCCAAACTAGGCGCTTTGCAAATAAAGGTAATGTCTACTCCTGTTGACATCCGATCCATTCTTTTTAATTCTACATAATCCATCTTATCCCTCAAGGTATTTATAAAGGCATCAATATTGGTTGTTTCAGAAGCAATATTGACATAAATCATATTTTCCTTAGCATATCGACTGCGATCTTGGATTTTGTAATTGATGAACAATAAAACCAAGATAAATAAAACAGCAATACTAGCTAATATAGGATAATTAGCGCCTGTTGCCAAGCCGATAGCAATGACTAAAAACAAATAAATCAGTTCTTCTGGGTCTTTAATGGCTGCTCTAAAACGAACGATAGACAATGCCCCAACTAAGCCCAAGGAAAGTGCAATAGATGTTTTGATAATGGTAATAATCAGAACAGTTGTTAGTGCTAGAGGAATAAAGTTAGTAGCAAATTTTTGACGATTGGCAACGGCGTTTCCGAATCGCATATAAAATTGACCCAGTAAAAGGCTTAAAACTGTCGCAACAATTAGGTTCAGTAAGAAGGCATAAATGTTGACAGAATTATTAAAATTCTCTATGAGCTGTTCTATGTTCATATTTAGATAACGTAAACTACTTGATGATAAAATTCCTATTTGTCTAAATGAGAATTAGCATGAAGCAGGGTAGTAAGAATAAACAGTAATTAATATTTTCACGGCAAATATACTCAAATTGTCTTAAGCCTAGCAAAAAAAGGCGGCTTATGTTAAGTTAATGTGACTTAATTTTTTGAATGGATGGCTGCTTTCTGCCTGCGAAGAAAATAAAAAAGCCACACCGAGCGAACTAATTTAGCTTGGTGTGGCTTGAGGAAATAGAAAACGAGCAACTTACTTTAGCCCTAATTCTGTTTTCATTAACTCTAAAATATCTCTAGAAGCATCAATATATAATAGAAACTGACCGCCAGTATCCAAATCAATGATTGCCGTATATTTGTGTTTTTCTGCTACCTTTTTGATGCCAGCATTTACCTTTTCAAAAACAGGTTTTAACAGTTCTTGACGTTTGGTGTCTATTTCTTTACGAGCAGTAGCGTAATAATTTTGAATTTTGCCTTCAAGATTTCTTATTTCTTCAATACGAGATTCTTGTAAGATCTTTGCTAGACCCGCTTTTTCTTTTTCAAAATTTTGAACTTTAGATTTAAGTTCGTTCTCTAAAGCCGTTCCGACGGTTTGCTTTTCCGTGCTCATTTTTTCAATTTCGACTTGAATTGTTTTGGCTTCAGGAAAAAGGGCAACTAATTTGGAAGAACTAAAAAAGCCAATCTTTTCTTGTTGTCCAAAAGCACTAGTTGTTAAAAGAAAACTCGATAGTATGAGTAAAAGTAAGTATTTCATTGCATTGATTTGTTGGAAGTTGATAACAACTTATTGAGGAATTATATTCGATTCTAAATTACAAATTTACAATAAATTACGAATTATCTTAACGCAAAATTCAAATTAGTAGAGATAAGGAACGTTCAAAAAATAAAATGAACGTTTTGCGTCATCTTTTTGGTCTGAAAGTTTCAAAAAAATAGCTTCGCTGCTACTTCGTGGTCGGACGTGTAACCCGTTACACTACTCATTTTTTAAAACTTTCATCCTCAAAAATATTTAACAACACTTGTTCACTTTATTTCTTTCTCATTCCTAAGGAACTTTAGACGATAAAATTTAATCGTAAAAATCATCAATAGGCATATTTCCAATAATGATGTCACCATATAAGGCTTGGACTTCATTCGTTGAATTAGGCACTTTTTTCTTGGCAGAACGTTTCACCGCTCCTCCTTTGCTAGGCGCTTTGGCTTGAGGTGCAGCAGTACGTCCTGTTGGATAGACAAAACGGACATTTACTTGAACCGATTGGTCAATTGTTTTTTGATTTTCAGCCTTAAATATAGTATTTCCTTTAGTCGTGAATCCATTAGGCATTTTTACACTAAGCTTAATGGTTTCCGTCAAGGCTTTTCCACCTATCGTAACGCCATTTTTGAGATTAGGCAGACTTAAAACAAAGGTGCCGTCTTGTGATTTAGACGTTACTTTGTAACGATTTACTTTTTGCAGTTGCTCAATCACTGCTTTGGGATAGTTCGTACTAACCTCAATATCAACAATGATACTCTGTGCTTTTGTTTGCTGAACAGAGAAGTTACGGTTAGGAATATCAACTTTGAGCGCATTGTTTCCTTTTGCACTAAAAGATTGTTGTGCAAAACTACTATGAGTTAAGACAAATAGACTAAGAAGTACGAGTAGATGTTTCATTAAATAGAATGTTTCAGTTTGATAGAAGTGGGTGGGTTATGATGGATAATATACCCTTCTGTTTTGTCAAAAGTTATGCCATGCTAGATGAAGAAAAAAGATCAAAGGGATTCTTTTTATTAACTCATGTTACGCAAAAACACAATTAAGGAGATAAAAAATTAATGTTCCTGTATAAATTTATTCTGAATGTTGAATGCTTAATTTTTAATGTTGAATGCTTTATAATAGAATTAGCATTAAAAATTAAGCATTCAACATTAAAAATTAAAACAAAGGTTCAAGGAGCAAATTTCGGGTTCTTAATAGGAATAAAAAAATTCTGCGTAACATCAGTTATTAAAAAAAGAACAAAAGAAGGCTTCCAGAATAGACAGAAATAGCTTAAAAAAGCCTCCAAAGCCAATATGTCCGTTTAGGAAGCAAGGATGTCCGTTTTGAATGTTTGTGAAGGCTTTACTTTGTGTTAAAGAAAATGTTGTAAAATTTTCGTCCCAACCATTAAATCACAAATCACACAAATTACAACAAATGAAAAAATTATTTACATACACTATTGCAGCTATAACCCTTTTAGCTACGATTGATTTATCCGCTCAGACAGTAGACGACTTAGCGCAAAAAAATTACGGTCAAGAGGTAAGCGATTTATCCATTCTTCAACAAGTAAATCCCAATCATCAGAACAATGGGCGAACGGCTCCCCCAGCTCCTGTTGCCAGTGGTGATAATTTATGTGGACCAGGAATGGCAGCTAATTTGACCGCAACGGCTTCCGCAGGAGGGGTGTTGAATTGGTACAGCCTTGCCTTAGGAGGAACTGCCATAGGAACAGGCGCTACCTTTAGCCCGACAGTTGGAGGAACAACCAATTATTGGGTAGAAGAAGTTGTTGGAGGAGCTAGTGGCGGCGCTTCTTTTTTGACCGCACCTTATAATTCTAATAATGGACAACGAGGCTGTATGTTTGATTTAACCGCAACGAATGCGGTAACGATTACTAATTTTGACGCCAATTTATATGCTGGTACGACTGCGAATTATGAAATTTATTATCGAGCAGGGACACATGTAGGTTTTGAAGCAAATGCAGGGGCTTGGACGTTCATAGGAGGGGCAACAGGGATTACTTCTGCTGGTAATAATTTACCAACCGTGCTTCCTATTCCTGTTAATGTGAGCATTCCTGCTGGACAGACCTACTCTTTTTATATTACCAATGATTTTGGTGGAGGAACGTCTTATACCGATGGAATAACGGTTGGTAATGTTTGGGCTTCTGATGCAAATCTAACGATGTATGAGGGCGTCGGAAAATCATATCCTTTTGGATTAACTTTTCGAGTGCGTAATTTTAATGGAGACATCCATTATACAAGCGGAAGTGGACCTTGTTCTAGCCCACGTACTTTGGTAACGGCAAGCGTAAAAGAACCTACTTATACGCCTGTTAATACGTTAACAAGTTCAGATGCTAGTTGTACGGTTACAGAATCAGGGGTAGATTGGACGTATTATTATAATAGTAGTGATCCTGATGATTTACTTTTTGCAATTGCACACGATCCTATGAATTTAGGAAATAATAGTTTTACTGCTCAAGCAAACATTCAAGTACGCAATAATTCAACCTCTGATTGTTATAAGCGAACGGATGTTCCTCAGCAACTTGCTCGATTTGTAATGGGGCGTTATTGGAACGTGGAGGTGCTTTCTGGTAACCTTGTTGATCCCGTTTGGATTCGTTTTTATTATCAAGGAGCAGAGCGTGCCGCTATGAATACGGTAGCAGCGAATTGGCAAGGAACGAATGGTGGCGTGCAAAGTCCTACCTATTTTTTCAAAACGACGGGAGTACCCTACAGTACCCCAACTTCTTTGCATCCAGAAGGGGTTTATACGGGGATAGAATTGACGAACTTTATGGACAATCAAACAGCTCCAAATGGAACTAACTATGTTGAAATTCATGACATCAATAGTTTTTCTGGTGGTGGTTTGATTACGGGAGTCGTGCCTGTTGGAGGCACCACAACGGGAACAGCCATTTTATTAGATTTAAAATTGCTGGATTTTGAGGCAAAACGAGTCGCTAAAAGCGTTGACTTGACTTGGAGTACAAAAGAAGAACGCAATATGAGTCATTTTGACTTGGAGCGTAGTGTGGATGGTGTTCACTTTGAAAGGCTGACATCTATTTCTACTCAGGCAAAAAATCAAACCAATTATTATACTTGGAAAGATGAAGCACCTTATTTGGGGCGTAATTATTACCGACTAAAAATGGTCGAAATCAATGGAGAAGCTACTTATTCAGAAATCAGAATTGTTTCTTTTGACGATCTAGAACCTTATACAATGCGTGTCGCACCCAACCCATTTAAGGAGGTATTGAATGTAGAGTTATATAGCAATTCTGAGCATGAAAGCCAAGCTTCTATTCTAGTTTATAATACCTTAGGTCAAGTGGTTTATGCGACTGAAAAAACCTTGTCAAGAGGTCAAATTCGTATAGGAATTGCAGAAGCGGCAACTTGGGATGCTGGTTGTTATACCCTTGTTTTGAGAGGGGAGCAATTCACACAGCAAAAACAAATTATTAAACAATAGAAGATACTATGCTTCGTGTAGATCAGGCAGTAACAGCGCAGCTAAACTCCACGACCACGAACTCTAAGCAAAGCGCTCATGAGCATAGCGAATAAGTAGCAGCGCAGCTAAGTATTAACATATAGAACAAAACATAGAGAAATAACTTTCGGGGGAAAGTTAGATTTGTTGCACACCACAGCTAAACGTTTAGCTGTGGTTTTTTTATTTATAAAAAAAAGAGCGGAAATGGATTGTTTTAGAAACAATGGCTGTATTTTAATCGTCGATTAATACTAAAAGTAATCTATGGTTTAGCTATAAATTAGCTAAGAAATTAGAAGCATGATGGATAAAAAACAAGAACTGTTGCAGTTGCAAGCCTTGATTCTTTCTGGCAAAAAAGAGAATATTGAATTAGCCTTTGAAGTGGCAAAAGGGCGACGTATTTCAGAACGAAAACTAGTAGCGCCTTGGCTAGATTTGCTTGAATTGGTTTTTGGGAATGAATATTCTAATTTGGAGGGCGTTTATAAATTAACACATCTAGATCGATTGTCCTTAAAGAGCTATCAATTTAGAATCTTGCCAGAGGGGTGGGAGATTTTTAAAAACCTAGAAGACTTAACCATACAAGAAACGCAATTAGAATTCTTGCCGAATAGTTTGGGAGCGCTAAAGAAACTTAGAATCTTATTGCTGTCGGACAATCAATTAAGGGCACTGCCCGATAGCATTTCAGCATTAAAGACTCTAGAGGAATTACATCTAGAAAATAACAAACTAAAGATGCTTCCTAGTGGCTTTTCAAATTTAACAAACCTGATTTATTTGTATTTAGAAGACAATCAATTGGAGTCTTTACCTGATGATTTTGGAAACTTAACAAAACTAAAAGGCTTAAATTTACAGAATAATCGCCTTAGAAAATTACCCGATAGTTTTTCAAACTTAGTACATCTGAAGGAACTGCATGTCGAAAATAATTACTTTGAAAAAAACTATCCATAAAGATAGAAATTCAGCATTTACCCCATCTTTTTAGCCGCACGTTTTGCTTGTCTATTGGCACGTTGTTCTTTATAATAACCCTTTTTAGGTTGTTTCCATTTGAAATTAACGGTTACCGCAGGAATCACAGGGAATAGAGAAACTTGATAAGAACGCAGTTCTATTTGCCCTGAAGCTGCATCTGTTTCGGGGGCTGTGTAAGTGAAAAAGATGTTCTGACGGTTGTAAACATTGTAGACAGAAAGCACCATATCTGCTTGAAAGGGCTTTTCTTTTTTTGTTAATCTAAAAGACAAACTAACATCCATTCGATGATAAGCAGGCAAACGAGCCGAATTTCGCAAACCATATTCTAGGGTTGGATTAAAATTAACAATATAGACCGATTTGATCGGCGTGTAAGGTGCTCCTGAACCATAAATAAAGGTAGAACTCACGGTAAACCAATCAAAAATATCATAACTCAGCACAACCGACAAGTCGTGGGTTCGGTCAAAGCCAGCCAAAAACGTTTTGCCACGAATGGCATCAAAGGTACGCTCAGAACGAGAGAGCGTATAAGAAATCCAGCCTGTAAAACGTCCTTTTTGTTTGCGGACAAAGAGTTCTAAACCATAGGCACGACCACGCCCAGAGATAAATTGATCTTCCAAGTCGGTATCTGGAGTAGGCGTATAATTTTCTGAATAATCCAATTGATTAAACATATCCTTGTAGAACACTTCAATCGAGGCTTCAAAGGTATTGTCAAAGAAATTATGAAAATAACCCAAAGCATATTGTAAACCCAATTGAGGTCGAACGATCTCGGTACTAGGAACCCACAAATCTGTTGGCAAAGTACTGGTGGAATTACTCACCAAATGTACGTATTGACGACCTAAAGTAACGCCTGCTTTGATGGAAGAGAAAGGAGAAACGGTTGCTTTGCCACTAAATCTTGGCTCTACACCATAATAGGTTTTTACAGGTTCTAGTCTGCCATACGTTCGGGTGGTATCTACTTTTCCAGTATAAGGACCGACTTGCTGAAACATAGAGAAACGCAGTCCAACATTGACACTAAATATCTTACTAATTTTCCAATTGTCAGTGATGTACAATCCTGCTTCGTGCGAGTGTTTGCGTTCAGGATCAATGATAAAGGCTTCTTCGCCCGAAAAGGCTTCTGCTCGATTGGGCGTAAAGGTATGATAGGTATAATCCATACCAAATTTGATTTGATGGCGTGGATTTGGATAATAGTCAAAGCTTACTTTGCCCCCAAAATCTCTAATTCCAGAATTCAACTTAAAGGAAAATTGTTCTTGTCCTCCTTCTACTGAAAAATCATAATCGTTGTAAACAAAAATGAAATTCATAAACAATTTGTCGTCAAAAATATGATTCCAACGCAAGGTTGCCGTTGCATTTCCATAAGGCATATTAAAAACAAAACCTCGATCGGGGTTCTTTAAATTCAAGACATCTCGACCAAAATAACCACTCAAAAAGATGCGATCTCTATCGGTTATTTGATATTTTGCTTTGATGTTTAAATCATAGAAATAGTAGTTGGTGCCTTCAAAAGCCGTCCCATCAATAAAGGGTTGTGCGACCTCAAAAGCATAAGTTCTTCTACCCGAAATAATAAAAGAGCCCTTTTTAGGGACAATTGGTCCTTGAATGGTTAATCTCGAAGAAATAATTCCAATTCCACCTTCAATACCAAACCTATCGTCATAACCATCTTTCATTTGAATGTCCAAGACAGAAGAAAGCCGCCCGCCATAATTGGCAGGCATTCCACCTTTGATTAAGGTGGCTTTTTTGATGGCATCGGAATTAAAAACAGAGAAAAAACCTAGCAAATGTCCTGCATTGTAAACAACGGCTTCGTCTAATAAGACCAAATTTTGATCAATACCACCACCACGAACGAAGAATCCAGCGGTTCCTTCTCCAGCAGATTGTACGCCTGGCAAAAGCTGAATGGTTTTGAGTAAATCGACTTCTCCCATTAGAGCAGGTAGTTTTTTGATGTCACTCATTTCGAGCTCTATCGTGCCCATTTGCGTGCTTTCTACATTGCTGTTGCCCCGTTTGTCCGTTACCACAATAACAGAATCGAACATAGCTCCACTAGACATTTCGATATTGAATGTAGTATCTTTTGTGAGGTCTATGGCTATTTTTTTATCTTCATAACCAATATAACTGGCAACAATAGTATACTCGCCAGGTTTGAGGGACAAAGAATAGAAACCATAATTATTGGAGGTAACACCATCTAAAGTGTTACTTTGGTCGTAGATGTTGGCATAAATTAAATCTTCTCCACTCAGAGCGTCTTTGATGTAACCACTCATAGTGACTCGTTTTTGGGCAATTAGAGTGGTACTGAATAACAAAAAGAAGCAGAAGAGTTTGTATTTAATTTGCATGGTTTTGCTGGGCTATTTTTTATCAAGAATATAACTTTAAATTTACTACAATTAAAATGATTTTGCTAGAAAAGAGTTTAGTGAAAATCCTAGAATCACAAAAAGTGGCGATTATTTAACATTATGAGCATAAATTACAGAAACACGTTCCTTTTCTTCCTGTTTTTTGCTTGCACTTATTCTCTATCAGCGCAAGATCCTTCTTATCGAATTTTGGGAGAAACATTTTTTGAGGACAAAGACATTTATAGTATTTTAGAAGACAGAGAACACAATATTTGGGTTGGAACAGATGCAGGATTAGTCCGTTATGATGGAAGTACTTTCAAAACTTGGGAAGGGGAAGGGCTGAAGAATCGAGATGTATTTAACTTGTTAATGGATAATAATGGCGTGGTTTATTATTACAATTTTAGTGGACAAATTGTGCAAGTGTTGAAGGATTCTTTAGTAGTGTTTTTTCAAGTACCTGATGACTTGGCAAGTATAGGTTATGCTTTTCATTTTGATAATAACAATAATTTAATTGTTTTTGCTGAAAAATTGATAAAAGTAAATCAGGATAAAAGTATAGAAATAATTTATGATTCAGAGGAAATATATCCTACCAATATCGTTAAAAAAGAGGATGGAACCTTGACTTTTATTTTAACTGAAAAGAAATCGAAAATTGGAGAATGGCGAGCAGATACCTTTGTGAAAAAGGACTATCCAAGCGAGCTGTTGGGAGACTATATTGACCTTCAAATTTTTTCTACTCAAGGACAAGAAATTATTGTTTCTCGAAAAACAAAGGAAGTCCTTAAAAAAACAAATATAGGATGGAGTCTTGTTCCATTACCAAATGCGGAGAGCTATTGTACGGCACCTTTAAATTTTTTCTTTTTTAATAAAAAACAATTGTGGTTTAGTTGTAATTCAATGGGAGCGCATTTGTTTGATTTAGAGGGCAAGGCATTTTTTCCGAATAAGGTGTTGGACGATTATATCATTTCTGAAGCGATTCAAGACCAAGATGGAAATATATGGGGGGGGACTTTCAGAAAAGGTTTGTTATTTATCCCTTCTTTAGAAGTGGTCGATTTTTCTAGGCATCCCATTTTTCAAAAGCATAAAATTTCTTGTATAGAGAAAGGTCCAAAAGGAAGGGTTTATGTTGCAGCAAGGAACGGAACAATTTACGCCATCGACTCTAAGGACAGTGTTTCTATTCTGATAGAAAATCAACTGCATGATTTGGAAGAATTATTTTTCTACGAAAAAGCCAATCTGCTTTATTGGGATGAAGGGACCTTAGATCTAAATACAAATCAATTTAAGAAACAAGAAGGCTTGACAATTAAAGATATAGAACAGTTTAACGAAGACGATTTGTTGATTGGTACGATGTCTGGAATTACGATGTTTAGCAAAAACGAGCAGGAACAGTTGGCAACAGCTCGTTTGCAGAAACATGCACCTTTATCATTGCTTGATGTCACAAAAGGTGGTTCTGCTAATTTGCGATTGAATCGTTCTAATAGTATTCATTATGATAGTTTGAGTGACATTATTTGGGCAGGAACTTCTGATAACTTAATCTTATTGAAGGCGAATGGAGATAGTTCCAAGTTGTCTTATCAAGGCAAGTCCATTGCTGCAAGGTCTATTAGTCAATATAAGGAAACTATTTTTGTTGCTGCTCAAAGTGGAATCTTGGTGCTAGAAGGGCAAGAAGTGAAACGAAGGATCAGTACCGAAAATGGGCTTTTGTCCAATAAGGTAACGAAAATTCAGTGCAGGGAGCATTTTTTATACATTTCTACTGATAAAGCTTTTCAGCGTTTAAATTTATTGACCGATGAATGGCAAACATTTAGTGAATTAGATGGTTTTTTGAAGGCCAATATTGTTGATTTTTTGGTAGAAGAACCTTTTGTTTGGTTGGTAACAGGAAAAGGATTACAGCGATTTAATTTGGCTATTTTAGAACAAAAAAATGTGGCTCCAAAGCTTGTTTTTTCATCTGTTTTAGTGAACGAACAGTTGGTTGAATGGAATAAAAAAGGAGTCTTTGATTATGACCAAAATAAAGTGACCATTGAATTTTTTGCCAAATCGTATTCTAATGAAAATACCTTTCATTACGAATATAGACTAAAGGGAATGGACGATGAGTGGCAAGTATTAAATTACCATGAAAATTCAGTTCGATACAATGCTTTAGCAGCAGGGACGTATGTATTTGAAATTAAATTGATAGATATAGAGGGGAATGTTTCCCCCGCAATTGAGTATACTTTTTCTATTGCAATTCCTTATTGGCAAACTTGGTGGTTTTTTGTTTTGTGTATCTTAGGGGTTGCTGCTTTGGTGGCCTTGTTTTTTTTAATTCGAATTCGAATACTCCAACAACAAAACCAATTGTTATTAGAAAAAAAGGCGATGGAAAAAGAGTTGATAGAATCTCGGCAGACTGCTTTGCGTTCGCAAATGAATCCACACTTTTTGTTCAATGCCTTGAATTCTATTCAAGAAATGATTATGGTGAATGAAAAGAAGTTGGCGGGGCAATATTTGGGTAAATTTGCCGATTTGATGCGGATGTATTTGAACCAAAGTCGGAAAAATACAATTGCCCTGTCAGAAGAGTTGGAAGCTTTAAATTTATACTTAGATTTAGAAAAAGTGCGTTTTGAAGATAGCCTAAGGATTCATTATGAAGTAGCGCCTGATTTGGATGTGGATAATATTATTATTCCTCCCATGTTGATTCAGCCTTATGTTGAAAATGCTTTTAAGCACGGTTTGTTGCACAAGCAATACAATCGTTTATTAAAAATCAAGTTTGACTATCAATCTTCTCCCAAAAGACTTTTGTGTACCATAGAAGATAATGGGGTAGGAAGGGAGAAATCAGCTGAAATTAATCTCCAACGAGCACTTTATCACGAATCCTTTTCTAGTTCAGCGACTCAAAAAAGGTTGGAATTATTAAATTATAACAAAAAACATCCTATTGTAGTAGTGTTAGAGGATTTGAAAGACGAGTCCTCTGGGGATGCCATCGGAACTAGAGTTGTGCTGCAAATTCCTTTGGATTGGAATACAACAGTAGAAGAAGAGGAGTTGTAGAGCTAAATAAGCCTTTTGGGAAGGTGAAATAGCGGTTTGGGAAGTTAGAGAGAATAGCTGCTGCCGTTTAGTGGTATTATTATGCGGAATTAGACAAAGGGAATCGTGTAGGTAAAAGATATATATTTCTAAGTGAGGGGAGTAGCTGTTTTTATTACAACAGGAGTTATTTAATTCTCGATTACAGTCTTAAAAGAGATAGTTTATGAAAGTAGCAATTATTGATGATGAGAAAAAGGCAAGACGGTTATTAACTATTTTAATTACAGAGAATTGCTTTCAAATTACAGAAATACGAGAGGCGGAAAATTTACCAGCAGGTGTACGCTTGATTAATGATTTTCAGCCAGATATTGTGTTTTTGGATATAGAAATGCCTGGATATTCAGGCATTCAAATTTTGGATTTTTTTAATCCTAGCCAAATCAATTTTGAATTGGTTTTTACAACAGCTTACAGTCAATATGCCATCAAAGCATTTGAGCTGAATGCGATTGATTATTTGCTCAAACCACTTCGACCAGACCAAGTGGTACAAGCGATTAAAAAAGTAGAAGAAAAAATTGGTCAAAGCCAATTGAGCAAACGGCTAGAAGAACTCAAAAATAGTTTGCAAAGCCCGCAAGTTTCTAAAGTAGCTTTTCCGCTATCGGACGGTATCTTATTTGTTGCCTTTGATGAGATTATCTTATTATCAGCAGAAAGAATGTACACTAAAGTCTTTACACAAAATGATGGTGAGTTTATTGTCAGCAAGCCTTTGAAGTTCTTTTTAGAAAATTTGGAACACGTCAAAACCTTCTACAAGCCACATCGCTCTTACCTAATCAACCTCCAATATCTCAAAAAATACGTCAGTAAAGATGGCGGTTATATTGTCATGGACAATAACGAAATGGTGTCTGTTTCTAAAGAGAAAAAGAAAGAATTGTTTGAAATTCTTCAGGGAAACTAATTCGGAAACTCAAACCGTCATTTGGGAAGTTGACCAACTTTCCTTTCCGCTTTTTATTTCATTTTTGCAGGGTTAAATAACTAATTATACTGCTTGTTCACAAGAAAAGTGAATTGTCTTTGAATCTTAAAAATTCAAAGGCAGAGTAGTTTTTTTACCCAATTTATTAAAACAAAAATGAAATGATTATGAATGCAAACAAATTCATACCCCTTGCGCTTTGTTGGATGGCTTTGCTGTTTGGTTGGCAAAGTAGTTCGGCGCAAAATCCTTTTGAGTTGACTTATGATCGAACGGGTAGTGTCGATAATGGAAAGGCAACTATAGAACTTGCGAATGGCAACTTATTGATTGCTGGGTCAACTCAAAATGGTGTCAATGCAAGCTCAGGAACGGATGGCTTTTTGACAGAAATGAACCCGAAAACAGGTCTGACAATATGGTCAAAAGCTTATGGCTGGGGAAATACGGATAATTTTCATAACCTTATTCAAGCATCAGATAGTACAATTATAGTGGTTGGTTTTGCCAATCAAAGTGTTAATAATGGATCTGCTGATATGTGGTTTTTACGTGTTGATACAATGGGTAATGTTATTGCCTCTTCAACATTTAACAGAACAGCAAGGTCGAATATTACAGAAGTGATGGAATCGGATGTTTTAGATACTATTACTGGAGAGCCTACTTTTTTAGTAACAGGACCTTCTGCAAATTTTAGCGAGCGTTATTTGGCTCGACTGAGTCTTAATGGAAACAGAATATGGGAGCGATCTTATGGAGCTAATTCTGTTTCTACGTGGGCTTATGCTTTAGAAGAAGTGCCTGGTTCCAATGACATCTATTTAGTTGGGACCCTTATTATAAAAACAAGCTCTGATGGAAGCCTTCAAAGAACAACTCGATATACTACGGCAAATGGCTTTAATTGGATTTTTGATGAGGCTTATTTGAGACCTAATGGAAATCTTATAGCAACAGGAACGTATCATATAGGAAGTAATGTATCTAATGATACTAGACCGATGTGGATAGAAGTGAATACGAATGGTAATGACACGGTTGTTACTAGTTTTATCTATAATACAACCGTTAATGATGTTCATAGAATGAATAATTTTCAACCTTATTTTAATGACTCAGATAGTTTGTTAGGGTTTGTTGCAAACATATTTAATGATGAAGGAACAGGAGCAAGTCGTAGGTCAAAAATAGCCTATCTAGATACAGACGGAACGGTTAACTCTTATTTAGCTTTAGCCGCAAATACAACAGGACTTAAAGTGTTTCCTTTTAGTGATGGTTCTGTAATGCATATAGGAACACAGTCTAATAATCAAGCTTATTTGGTGAAGACAGATACCTTTATGAATTTAGATTGTGCTGATACCTCTTCACTTGATACGACAAACATAACAGTGTCACTATCAACATTAGCGTCAGATACAATAATTACTATTGAAAACACAACATTTAATAATACCCTTCCTTCTTCCAATTCATTGATTTGGGGAACATTATCAGGTTGTTGTGATTCGACAGTAGTGGCCCTTCGTTCAGATACAACAGTATGTCCAGGGGATTCTGTAAAATTGACTGCTACTGGAAGTAGTACTTTCAATCAATTGGTGTATTCGTGGACAAGCATAGGAGATATTTCTGAAATAGATACCTCTTCGACCATTTATGTCCGTCCAATCGTGACGACTAGTTATGTGGTTAACATGACGGATACAATTACAAAATGTACAAGTTCGGATACAGTAACTGTAATTGTTCGACCTACAGGAAGTTTGG
>CALDEP010000104.1 GCA_937942475.1 uncultured Aureispira sp. | reverse complement strand
ACATCATTCTTATCCTGCGGTTCCTTTTCATGCTTTGCCGCAATTGCACGAAGCAATGAAAGATGAATTAAAACATAAGGAGCAAAATCATCCTCAGTTTCATTGGATGGTTTTTAAGGATACTACGGTTGGGCGGTAGTGGTGGTTTGACGGATGTTTTGTTTTTTTTCATAAAAAGTCATTCACTATGTTCATGTTGATAGGTTTTGTGTTCTTGTGGTTTTAATTTTTGGTAGTTTAGGTATATAATCTAGTTGGGCACGATTAAAAAAAAGACAAACAAATTGTTGCAAAACTTAGCAAATTAATTAAAGGTTTGGTATCTTTATCATATGGAAAAAGGAAAACAACTCATACGATTTGATTGGGCTATTAAAAAATTGCTCAGGAATAAAGCGAATTTTGATATTTTAGAAGGATTTTTAAGTGAATTGCTTGGAGAAAATATCAAAATAAAGCAAATATTAGATAGCGAGAGTAACAAAGAAACAGAAGATGATAAACATAATCGTGTTGACATTCTAGTAGAAGACTCTAAAGGAGATCTTGTTATTATCGAAGTTCAAAATAGTAAAGAGTACGACTACTTTCATAGAATTCTTTATGGAACATCAAAAGCTATTACCGAGTATATAAACGAAGGAGAGCCTTATGCTAAAGTAAAGAAGGTTATTTCTGTCACTATTGCCTACTTTGATTTAGGTCAAGGAAAAGATTATATTTATCATGGAAAAAATGAGTTTAAAGGTATTCATCAAGGTGACATTCTAAATTTAGCGGATAAACAAAAAGAGCTTTATAGCAAAGATAATGTCTATGAAATTTTCCCTGAATATTGGCTCATTAAAGTTAGTCAATTCAATAATGCGGTTCAAGATAAGCTGGATGAGTGGATTTACTTCTTAAAAAATGGTGAAGTTCAAGATAATTTCACAGCAAAAGGTTTAGTTGAAGCTAAAGAAAAGTTAGATGAAATGAAATTATCTGACGAAGAAAGAGCTGAATACAAAGTTTTTTTGAAAAAACTAAGAAATATTGCTAGTGAACAGCATACAAAAATAGCTGATGCTGATGATTTAATAAAAAAAGGAAAAGAACAAGCTAATACTCAAGCGGTTTTGGGGCTTCATGAAAATAATGTTCCAGTAAATATCATCTCTAGCTCTCTTCAAATGTCAGAAGAACAGATTCTCAAAATTATAGAGAAAAGCAAAAAATAACTAAGCCCAACAAAGTATTCATGCCCATGCTACTTTAGGGCTGAAGAAAGAGCCTCGTCTCTAGCTTTAAAACGCAAAATCACAAATTTTTCTCTGACTTAAAGAATGAAATCTGTGATTTTGATCCCGTCAGGTCAGGTGCTTATTCTTTTTATCTTTAGCTTTCGCACGGTATAGACACTGGCGTTGCCTATAATAAAAAAACTACATAAACCTCCCTCATTTTTAGATTCATTTAACCAATTTGAAATTTATTAGGATCAAAATGGGATTTTGAATGGTGAATTAAACCTTTAAACCAAGGAACAAGGTTTTAATCGCTTTCATATAGAGGGTTTAAGTATGAAGTCGTTTAGAAATGTTTAAAACAAAAATAAGAACCATCTTCAACGGAACTAAATCTAAAAACAAAGTGTATAGTTAACTAGTCTAAGATCTATATTAAAAACTCTAAACCCAAACTAGTATATGAAAACCTTGACACTATTATTAGGTTGCTTTATGATGGCAAATATATCCTTGGCTCAGACGAACAAAAAAGTGATTAAAGCCTATTTTCTAGATCAAAAAGTAAAAGCGACACTTATTTGCGATCCCATTCCAATTAGTCCTGAGGAAGCCGCTGCTCAAGATATCATGAATATCAACGAAGCTTTAATGGGGGCAGAAAAAGAAACCAGGCTATTAGACATCAACGTATTACTCTCTAAGCAAGCTATTCAAAACAATACCTTCGTTTTTGGTATTGAGTCAGAGGAGGCTCTTAATTTATCGCTTGCAATGTATGACGAAGAAGGGTTTTCGATGGTCGTTGATTGTGACTTTGAGTTGAAAGCAGGCGGAAGCTTCTTAGCTATAAATATAGAAAACCTTGAAAATGGCACTTACCTTCTTCGAATTAAAGACAATGAAGGTGCTGAGATTATTGACTATATAGAAGTTTCAAAAAAATAAGATGGCTGTTGCTATTAATTTGTTACTTCTAAACAGAGTAAGAATAGGTCTATTCCTACACCCCAAAAACAGCCTCCAAATGAGGATTTAAAAACAATTTATCAGGATCCATTTTAGCTCTTAAGGCTAAAAAATCATCCCATTTTTCGTAAGTAGTAGACAAGGTTTCTGCTGTTCTAGTGTGCATTTTGCCCCAATGTGGACGACCATTATAACGCATAAACAAAGCCTCCATGTCTTTAAAATAAGGATCATGTGCTTGTTCCTTAAATACATGAATCGCAATATAGGCTGAATCTCGCCCATAAGCAGGACTTAACCAGATGTCATCGCCTTTTACAAATCGACATTCTACAGGAAAAAAGACAAAATATTCATTCTTCTCTAACAAGTCTTTGAATTCTTGAATGCAAGCTTTAAAATGTTCTATAGGAATATTGTATTCCATTTCTTTGAAATAAACATTTCGAACCGTTGCATAAATTTCGTGGCTATAATCTATGGTTGTTCCTTTGGGAACTGCTTTTGCCATCCATCTGCTCAATGTTTTGGCGGTACTTGGAAATGTAATTCCAATTTTACTCACCATACTCATCACGGTATTTTCTAAAAAAACATCATTGATATAAGCTAGCATTTTATTGTGCTTGACGGGCTTGTCTGTGATGTTGGTTTCTTTGATTTGTAACTTATCAGAATAAGGAAAATAGTAAAATTCAAAATTTCGATTCTTCTCATTTGACTCCTCTAGTGTGTCGAGTGTTTTGTAGAAATCATTGGAAGACGAGGTATATTCCAACTTGTAGGCTTTCACAACATTAAAGGTCATTTTGGTAATAATTCCAAAGGTTCCCAAAGAGACACGACCAGCCATAAACAAGTCTGTGTTTTCGTCTTTTGAGCAATTCAAAATTTCACCACTGGCTGTTATAATCGTAAAAGCAGTAATTTCTGTACTCACATTGCCAAAAGAAGTTCCAGTTCCATGCGTTCCTGTAGCCGTTGCACCACCCAAACTTTGAACATCTATATCGCCCAAATTAATCATCGCCAAACCTGATTTGAACAGCGCTGTATTTGCTTTATTAATAGAAGTACCTGCCCAAGCCGTTGCCAACAAGTTTTCTTGATCTATATGGATGATTCCAGCCATATATTTAAGAGAAATAATAAAATAGTCTGTCGCAATCAATGGCGAAAAAGAATGTCCTTCTCCAACGACACGAATGCGTTTCTTTTCTCCTGTTGCCAATTGGATAATTTCAACAATTTCAGCTTCTGTTCTAGGATAAAAAACCTGCTCTGCAACACATTCTACATTCCCAGCCCAATTAGACCATTTAGTTCCTTTTTTGCCAACACTTTTAATCAGTCCATTTATCATTTCAACGAATTAGTTTGTTCTAGATTTTTTACACGCTTTGATAAACCCCACAAAGTATTGATAAAAGTACAAAAGATTGTGTACTATTTCAAAGTGTCTGTCCTCTTACTGCCTATTTCCAAAAATTCATCTTACAAAAAACATTTCCCTGCACCACGATAAGTTGGTGTTTGTTCCACTACTTTGCCAGCTTTTAATAATAACAATTCATTAAAACGCTCACAAAGCTCTCCAGCCTTGCTGTGTCTAAAAAAGACAGGATCGCCTATTTCCAAAGGATCTGTCCCTTTATATTGAATGGGTGTTTGCACCTCTCCTGCCATTTCGTTGGGATACAATTCGCAACCATTCGGTAAGTAAGGTTTGGGTAATTTATCAATCCCCAAAGGACCAGAAGCAACATAACCACCGCCCAAGCAAGTATAAGTCCCCGCCTTAGGTTGTCGCACGACTTCTACCGCATAACCCGCAGCAGGTAAATGTTGAAAATGCTCGTAATTATCAAACAAAGTAGGCGTATAAAACCCTGAGCCTACCGCCACTTCCGTAACGCCATCTTCAGCAGTCGTCACTTCAATACTTCCTGTTCCACCACCATTCACAAAATCTAATGGACCTACGGCCGCTTCTACTAATTTAATGGCTTGCCCTCGACGAGCACGAATTTCGGTAATAGATCGTTTTTGCAACATTCTGATCAATCTATTTTTTACTGCCTGATTAGGCATTTCGTTTCCAACACCTGCAATTTGCGCTTCATAGCCCATAATGGCTCGTAAGTTAACAAAAGGATATTTTGAAAGCTCTTTTAGATACTGCTCTACAGCCTCCAAAGTGCACAAACTAGATCGATAAACACCAAAATGAAGCCCTGGAAAGTCACTAGAAACATCCAAATCCATACAAACAGGGATTTTTACATTCAAACGTGCCCCAACGGCATTGATTTGTTTGAGGTGTTCTGCCCTATCGGTCATCAAATAGATTTTCTTGCCTTTTTGAACTTCCATTGCCACTGCCTCAATATGCTTGACTTGAAAAGTAGGATACGCCACTAGCAAATCATCAAAGCCTAAACTACTCAACCAAACAGCTTCTTTTGCCGTAAAACACATAATTCCTTGATATTGCTCGTTATAATCTAAGATTCGACGCAACAAGGCAACGCAACGAATTGACTTAGACGCAATCCGAATTTTTTTCTCATTCGCACGGTCTAGAATATCGTTCATATTCTGATCAAAGTAATCTAAATCAACATAAGCAAAAGGTTTCTCTTGCCCTTCAAATGCTGTTTTATACTCTGAATAGGTTCTTTTTTTCATTAAAAATTTATTAAACAATTTGAAGATTTACTTCGGCTTGCCAATTTGGATATTTGAAACTGATTTATATTCGAATTACATTTTTTCTCCTTCTTCCTCTTCCTCCTCTTCTTCTGGTGATTTTGGTAATTCCTGAGGAGCATCTAAAGCCGCCAAAATACCCAAATCATCCGTTCCTGTCCAAATATCCTTCATGTCAAATATTTCAGGGCGCAAAGAAACTTTATTTCTATCTTCTGGCGCTTTCAACAATTCTTCTGCCATTTGCTTAAACTTCATTTGATAAGCCGCCAACGTCCATTTTCCAAA
The DNA here is from genome assembly GCA_937942475.1 of uncultured Aureispira sp. Classification (GTDB taxonomy): domain Bacteria; phylum Bacteroidota; class Bacteroidia; order Chitinophagales; family Saprospiraceae; genus Aureispira. The sequence continues at coordinate 6,556 of CALDEP010000104.1, read as the reverse complement.
CAAAGTGTGCCCTCCTTCATACAACTGTAGGCGATACTCTTCATAAGTAGTAATATAACCTGCATAAGAATTTGCATAAGGAGACAACAAAACCTCTGAAACACCTCGCTCTTCCAATACTTCTGCTATTGTTTTGCGCAATCTTGCACCAGCAATGGTTGTTATTTCGGATGGAACTCCAACAATGGCGATATCTCCTATGATAAAAATTTGCAAAGGCAATACTTGAGGAATCCAAGGCGTTTTTTTACCATAACCAACCTTATTGGCAAGCTTAATAAACTTAATCGCTGGATCAACAAAATCAGGAACCACCAACTTCTCTGGATGCAAAGCACCTGCCGTCACCCCTGTTGCATGATTGATCACAATCGCCTTAGGATGATGGGCATTATAATAGCCAATCACCTTTTTTTGACGTTCTTCGTCCTTGCTCATTCGAGCAGCCATGACTTCCACTTGGCGAATAGATCCCAAGAAAACACGCACGGCTTGACCAACAATTTTAGCCGCTCCTTGACCATCGGTTGTGCCTTCTAAAAAGGACATTCCCCAAGTTGCTTCACTGGTCGTTTCATGCTTTAGACCGCCAGTATAAGAGGCTTCAATTCCAACAGAAGACATATCTGCATACATCAACAAATAATCTACCTCTCCTTTTATTTTTTTACCAATTTTAGAGGCAGAGTCAAAAATTTCCTGTGCTTTATCGCTTTGTAATTTACCATTATAAGCCGCACTTTCATAATCATCCAAATGCTTGCCTCGGTACTCTCTATTTCTACGATCCCATATAAAATTGGGGCTAATATCTCCTGCTGCATCCTGTGCAAAACCAGTTACAATGTTTTTATCCTCGTATTTTTCTTGCAAATGGTTCTCAAACAAATCTGCTGCATATCCTTTATTATCATAACAAACCTTACGATAACGATTAGAAACACTCGTGGTATGTACACCAAACCAATTCAGGCTCCCAATAGGTTTGCCAGCTGTGTCGTCAAAACGCAACAACTTCATGGTTCTATCGGCAGCCAAATGACGTTTTTTCACAGGGACACGAACGCCCACTTCTGGGTTTTGGTTATAGGCTCGAACCGAACGGTTAAAACAAATTTCAGCATCCTTGTCAAACATCGCTTTATGATGGCTAATGTTTCCTGGTTTTTTCTGCTCATCTGCTTGTACAATCGCATCAAAAATAGCATTGGCATAACGCATACAAACATCTTCTTTGAAACCTGGTGTTGTAAAATTATACGCCAAATGTTGGGTATAACCACCTGCTGCACTATGCGTGTGCTGTGCTGTAATCATTACATTTGCATCAGAATACCCCAATTCAGGCTTTTCTGTCGTTAAACGTGTAATTACTCTAGTCTTTAGGTAGTTTGTTGAAAAGCAGAAATCTGCATTGACAAAAACTATTTTTTTATCGTCACTTTCGATGACAAAAGCACGGGCATACTGAGGTGTTTCCACCCCTTCTATTTGATGAAAATGCATACCATAGCCTAACATTCCTGCTCCTTCTTTAAAATAGGTCATTTCGACCTTACTAACACCAATTTTATACATATAGGTTGAGTCAATTTGTATTAATTGAACCTAAGCTTATGAGATTTTCCTAAGTTCTATTTTTTTATAAATGGATTGATTTTTTGTATCTTTTAAATAGCAAAAATCATGTCAAAGTTTAACTAACTGTTTAATTAAATAAAATTATTATTTAATTATTTATTTTTGTTCTTCAACAACGCCACTATTGGGTTTCTATATATCCATATCCTGAGGTCTTGCGAACAATTGATTTCCAATAAAAAAATACACTCATAAAAAATTAGCACAAAAAAAAAGCCACCTCGAATATATCAAGATAACCTATTTTTTTCTTTGGGTTGTTTTTACGTGACCTATAGCGTCTTTTAGAGCTAATCTTCGCATCTGCCGTAAAGTTACCGTCCTATTTTTAAAGTAGCTTGTAGTTTTGTAACACGCTACTATTGTAATTATGTTGCTTCTGATTTTATAACATTCAAACTTTAGTTTTGTTTAACCTTTTTACAAAAAAAGTTAGTTTTGTTTAACCTTTTCAAATTCTCGATCAAATGCTTTGGGTGTAAAATCTATAGCTTCTAAATTAGGACGAACTTTTCCGACTCCACCAACATCCTCTGTGGTCAAAGAGGAGGCGTTTCGGAACGTATCCGAAACGACCTCAAATCTATCATTACTATTGCTACTATTCATTTTCATTGTCTTTTAGGGTGATAAAAAACAAGCGTTGCTCACTCCTCAATAAACAACGCTTGCCACAAAAACTTAATACACAAAATATTACCTCCTACTACGAGACATCAATATTTAATTTTGTCTCTTCCACTTCTTTTTTAGGAATTGAAACAACCAAAACGCCTGCTTCATAACTTGCCTCTATTTTTTCTACATTTATTGTTTTCTCTGGAACCGTAAAGGTTCTTTTGAAAGCACTACTTGTAAACTCTTGATGTGTGTAGCGCTCTTTTTCTGTTGGCTCCCCTTCTTCCGTTTTTGCTTTATTTTCTACTTTTTTTGCAGAAATTGTCAAGGTATTATCTTCCAATTCTACCAAGAAATCTGATTTTTTAAATCCAGGAGCAGCGACTTCAATAAAATAATGCCCCGTTCGGTCTTTGATATTCACAGCTGGAACACTCTTGTTTTGCCAGTTTTTTGCAGGGGTTCTACAAGCATTTTTATTGCTTGCTGCTTGTTTGATAAAAAGGTCATCTGCAAATAAATCATTCCATAATGATGGGAAAGAACTTACGCTTGGTCTGTTGAAATTTCTTGTTACTAATCTCATAATTGTTGTGTTTTTTAATGTTAACCTTCTTCTTAAATTTTATCTTTTTAGGATAAGTAACAGTAAAAAAATAACTCGAACATTTGAATAATCTTTTTCCCTCAAATTTCCCTAAAAATTCGGGCGTGTAGCATGCTACACTTCTCATCTTTAGCAAAATTTGAAACAAAAATATAGCTTCAAATTTTGTTCAATTTATTTTTTGACCGTTACTAGAAGATCAATGCTTGTATGGTTAAAATATTTTTTGTTGTGTTGTTGCTTTTTATTAGTCAAATCCAATACCAATCGAAAAAAAAGGATAAAAACTGACAAAAAGCACAAAAAACAACAAGAAAGCATGACATAAAGTCCATTTAAAAACAAAATAACATGACACAATGACAATTAAGGCTTTTGTTTATCGAAACAAACTTTGATAAAAATAAGAATTAAGTAATTTTCTTTGATAATGCGCCAGCCCTTGCCCGATCAAAGAAGGATCTTTTGCCGCTCGATGTTTATAATTCGCTGAATCATTTTGGAAATGAATCTTATTGTCCAATACTTGAAGGTAAAACAAGACCGTTCCATCTTTTTCTTGAGCGTAAATTTGAGTGGTAATGCTATTTAAAAATTGCTTGTAGACTTTTTTAGGATACTTCGTCTGTAACAAGGCTGTCAAATGATCAATCGCTTCTTTATCAATCGTTCCATAAGTTCCAGCGACCGCACCAAAGGCATAAGGCATCAAATAGCTAATCGCCTCCTCTGATTTTCCCAAAGACTGATAACATCTAGCAAAAATTTTATCGTGCTCCAGCTTATTTCGCTCCGCAATTGTTTTCCAATCTTTTTGCAAGGAATCGACATAGCTTTGATGAAAAACCAAAGCCGTTTCAAAGGCTTCTTCTTCCATAGCAATATTCCGAAGCCCAACCAAAGCCGTTAATTTAGCTTTGTCTGCAATCAAGCCTTGCGCAAAATAATCAGATACAAATTCCGTCGCCAAAACCTTATCATAATATAATTTAGCTTCTTCGTAATTTTGCATCAAAAAAGCTTCTTCTGCTAATAGATTATACAGCTTTGCACTATACTCTTCTTTCTCGCAGCCATACTTCTGCAATGCCAAATCACTAGCACGATAACGCTCATTGCGTCCGTCTTCAGCAATTAATTGCTTATAATACGTTTCGATATTGGAAATCGGTGGCGATAAAAAGTTAGGTGTATCGGCTGTTTCGCAAGCCAATAAACCCCTTTCCTGTGCGACCAAATGTTGTGTAGTAGTTACCAAAAAGGCAACAAAAACAATCTTAAATAATTGCATACATTGAATGATTAATTCTTAATTACCTCTACTTTATTCGAGATCTTATTAAAACTTATGTTGTAATCTTATAGCCGTTCCAAATGATAAAGAAATCTTGTAAACCACTAATTCAATGTATAGTTTGTCTTATATAGTTTGTTTTTGATGGATAAGAAGGAGTATTCGAGCAGCTCCTTTATAAAGAGTCGTGTCATAATTTAAACGCCCCTATTTAACTAAACTGCACTTTTGGGGTTTTAGTATTTTAAAAAACATCTTTTTAGTATTTTTTTAACAAAAAAAGGCAACTTAGCGTCCTAAAACACCAAATTGCCCTTTCTATATGCTTAAAACAATGTTGACCATTGTATTTTATTATCAAAAAAAATACGCCTACATTCTATCTGGCATATGCATTCCAATCAGTTTACCAGCCGCTTTCAAAGCAACCGCCACCGCCTTACTCATATCCAAACGGAAAGAGGTTGCCGCTTGATTTTCTGCATCTAGAATCGTAGTATTTCCCCAGAACTTGTGAAATTCCTTTGCTAAATCATACAAGTAATTTGCAATATCCGCAGGATTATAATTCTGAGCCGCTTTCTCAATCGTACTTGGCAATTCATGCACCAAGACCAAAATATCACGCTCAACCTCACTCAATTCGTAATGCTCATAAGAAACCAAATCGATTCCCTTCTCCACCACCATTCGCTGTACCGACTGCGTTCTTACATGGGCATTCTGAATATAAGGACCTGTTTGCCCTTGCAAATCAATCGACTGCTTAGGATCAAAGGTCATTGACTTTTTCGGCTCTACTTTTAGAATATAGAACTTCAAAGCTCCCAAAGCAACTGCTTCCCAAATTTTTATTTTCTCATCCGCTGTCAGCTCCGCTAACTTCTCTCTACTCTCCGATTCTGCTTTTACATTCGCAATCACATCCGCCATCAAATGATCGGCATCTACCACGGTTCCCTCTCTCGACTTCATTCTACCTGTCGTCAAATTCACCATTCCGTAAGACAAATGATGACAATTATCAGCAAAACTATGCCCCAAACGTTTTAGCGTTTCAAACAAGACTTTAAAGTGATAATCTTGCTCGTTTCCAACCACATAAACCATCTTGTTCATCTTGAAATCTTGAAATCTCAAAGCAGCCGTTCCTAAATCTTGCGTAATGTACATTGACGTTCCATCACTTCTCAAGACAACTTTTTCATCCAATTTGGCATCTGTCAAGTCAATCCAAGTAGAACCATCGTCTTTCTTAAAGAAAATACTCTTATCAGATTCCAACTCATCCAAAACCAATTGCTTTCCAGACAAGTACGTTTGTGATTCATAATATAACTTATCAAAATCAACGCCCAAGGTCTCGTAAGTTTCTTTAAAACCTTCGTAAACCCAGCCATTCATTTTGTTCCACAATGCTTTTACGTCAGCATCATTCGCTTCCCATTTTTGAAGCATTTCCTTAGTCTCTCTTCCAATGATACTATACTCATTGAAATATTTATTCTTATAAACATTTTTAAAGAAATGATCAGAAAGAGCAGGAGCATCTGTTGCTTTTCCTTTTTTAGTCAAGACTTTGACAACTTTAGCTAGTGTTTTTTCGCTCCCCAACCATTTACCCAATTCTTCTTTACCAGCTGCTGTCTCTTGCCAAAGCTTATATTCTACTTGAAAATGCTTCTCAAATTCCACATAATAATGCCCCACCAAATGATCGCCTTTCTTGCCAGTAGATTCAGGTGTTTCACCATTCCCCCACTTCTCCCAAGCCAACATCGACTTACAAATATGCACGCCTCTATCATTGATAATTTGAACTTTCTTCACATCATATCCTGCCGCTTTTAGAATCTCAGCAGTCGCATAACCCAATAAGTTATTTCTAATGTGCCCCAAATGCAAAGGTTTGTTGGTGTTTGGCGAAGAATACTCCACCAAAACCGTTTCGTCCTTGCTAGGATGTTGTCCATAAGAATTTACCGTCAAGACTTCTTTCACAAAGTCTGTCCAATAAGCATCTCCAATACTTAAATTACAAAAGCCAGGACCTGCTGACATCGCATTTGCAATCACTTTGCTTTGCGCCATCAATTGAGTCGCCAAATCTGCAGCAATCTCATTGGGTTTCTTGCCAATCAGTTTCGCAAACGGAAAGGTAATCACACTGTAATCGCCTTCCAAATGCTTCGGAATTTGCTTGATTTGAACTTGTTTTGGTTCTACTTTCTTGTCATAAAGCGTTTCTATGGCTTTACAAACGTTTTCTTTTATGGTAATTTCTATGTTCATGCTATTCTTCTTCTAGTGCTAAGTGTTATTGTAAGTTTGCAAAGATAATTAACTTGGAAACTATATAAACCTTTTGTCTAGTAAAAGATTCCTTTGGGGAGATA
>CALDEP010000103.1 GCA_937942475.1 uncultured Aureispira sp. | reverse complement strand
ATTAAGAATTAAGAACAAACTTGATACAATAACATTGTTTTCTTATCGACCAAATCAATTGTTTGCGTAACATGAGTTACTAAAAGCACTGGAGAAAACTATTTTTCAGTGCTTTTAGTTTTCTATCCCTCCCTAAAATCTATTCTTATGAAATTTCTACTCGCAACGATTTTTTGTTTTTTAATTTCAACGATTTCCTCGGCACAAACTAAGAATTATGACCAACAATGGTCAAAAATTGATTCTCTAGAGCATTATCGAGCCTTGGAAGCAGCCATTCCTTTGCTTGAGAGTTTGATGGCTCAAGCTCAAAATGATGCCAAAAATTTAAGCGCAAAAGCCCATTATGTCAAGGCATTGCTTTTTAAGAACAAATATGAAGTTGAACTAGAATTAGGACTCAAAGACAGTCTTGATGGTCAACGAATTTGTTATTCAGAGATTATTGAGGCGCTAAAACCAAGGTTGATAGCGGCGGCACAAGAAAGTAAAGATGGCATTGTTCAATCTTTATTGTATGCTAATTTAGCTGATTTATTAGCCAAGTATCAGCGTGATTTTTATGTTTGTAATAACATTCCTAAAATCGCTCGAATGTATAGAATTACAGCTAATGACACCTATGAGGAAGTCCCTGACCCTGTTCAAGATTCTTTAGACAAGGTACTTCGTCTATGTCAAGAAGAGATGACGAACTACCTTCTATTAGCAACTACCAATTCTAAAACCAAAACTGTTTGGGCACGTGATTATGCCCTTTTATTAGACCAGCAAGAAAGCCTAGAAACAGAGGAACTGAATTACTCTTTGCAGGATTTATTGCTAGAGAATGCCATTCATGCTTTCCTCAAAAGAGCTCCTTATGCTATCTACGAATCCAATAGTGAACGCTATCCTTTTCGTGATTCTTTAGTTTTTGTAAAGGCGGAAGATTTTGTCCAATTGAATTTTACTATTGAGGATGAAAGTGCAAAAAAACTCCCTGTTTACAAACTCTATCAAACCTTATTAAAAGTACACTTAAAAAGTGGGCAACGGAATTTGTTGGCTAAGTTTGACTTGGAACGCATGATCTTTGGTTTTAAGAATAATTACATCATTGCTAGTAAGCACAAAGATTCTTATTTCAAAGCCTTATTGAGCATGGAAAAACGCTATTTGGATGTTCCTATGAGTACGATGATTAGCTATGAAATTGCCAAAAATTTACTAACTAACAATTATCGTTCTGCGCTAAGGGGAAGTGTTTATGACAACAGGTGGAATAAAAAAAGAGCGCATGACATTTGTCAAGCAGCCATCAAACGTTTTCCTAAATCTATTGGAGCAAAAAACTGCCAAGCTTTATTAAATCAAATCCTTCAAAAAGAATTAAATTTATCCATTGAAGCCGTTAATCCTACTAATCAAGCTATTTTAGCTTTAATTCAAAGCAATAATATTAAAAATATTTATTGCAAACTCCTACCCTTGCCAAAGGATTATTACAAGGAAAAAGCTGCCTTAGATTTATTGGACGAGGCGATTAATCGAGATTCCATTTGGGCGGCTTATGTTTCAAAAATAAAGCCCAAGAAAAGCAATCTTTGGGAACAAAGCATTCCCTTGGCAGGAGATTTTAAGAACCGTTCTATGGAGATTAAAATTCCAGCGCAAAAATCGGGCGCTTATCTTCTAGTACTTTCTCACAAAGCCGATTTTTCTTATGATAATAACGGCTTGGTTTACGCTTATTTGCAAGTTTCTGACTTGGCCTTTTTAGCTAGGGCTAGAAAGACTGCGGAGCAAGATTTAAACGAATTGTTCATTCTTAATAGAAAAAATGGCGCGCCAATTCAAAAGGCAAGTGTTCAGTTTTTGGATAAAAATTGGAAAGAAATTGAAGTTAAAAAAAGCAACAAACAAGGCTACCTGACCAAAACACCAGATCCTAGCAAACCTTATTCTATTCGTATAAAAAAAGGGAAAGATCAGCTTTATTTGGACGATACGCAATTGAAGTATTATAGCAACTCGATTATCAGAGAACAAAACAAAGCCTATCTATTTGCAGACAAACCCATCTATAGACCTGGACAAGAAATACACTACAAAGCTATTTTGACGCATCTCAACAAAGATCAAAGCAGTGCTATTTTGCCGAACACCAGCACAAAAATTAGTTTCTACGATGCCAATCAACAAAAAGTAAGCGAAACCTTGGTCACAACAAATGAATATGGTGCTTATAGCGGTAGTTTTACCATTCCTAGTAGCGGACTCTTGGGCAGCATGTATTTGCAAGATTCTTTCACTCAAAGTAGTCTTTATTTTGAGGTAGAAGAATACAAAAAACCAACGATTCAATCTGAAATAGAAAGCTTTGTTCTTGTTCGAAAAACCATGGACACCTTGATTGTTCAAGGCACTGCCACTACCTTTTCGGGCATGCCTTTGATGGATGCACAAATTCGATATTCTATTATAAAAGATTATCAAGATACCCTAAAGGTAAGCACTACTTCTGTTGATAATAATGGACGGTTTTATATTCAACTAGAAATTCCAAAAGAGAGCGATAGCCTTGTATATAGCAATAGATATAGTAGTCATATTACTATTATTGACCTCACGGGAGAAACGAAAGAAAGCACTGCTTATACCCAACATTTGAATCCCAAAAACATCTTCTCCCCAGAGGATTTCACCTATCTCAATGTCACCTTCTTTCATGAAAATGAAGTACTTCGCAGCGACACTGCTTTAATTGCCTCTTATAAAGCTGAACTAGATCAAAATGGCATTAGAACAGCGACTAACATCAAAAGTGAATTGATTATAGAGCAATTGGAAGCTCCCAATCAGCCTTACATCGAGCGTCTTTGGTCTACTCCTGATACTAGTGTTTTTACGATAAAAGACTTTGAAGAAAATTTTCCTTTGTATGAAGCTTATAGGCAGCAACGCAGTCAACAAAAGAACTGGAAGGTTTTAGACACCATTTATCAAGCAAATTTTGAGGCGGATAGTGCAAAAGAATGGCGCCTCAATACGCAGAATTGGGAAACTGGTTTCTATCGAGTTTCTTTTGTAGGTACAGATAGTACTGCTTATGAATGGGTAGAAAAATCTCATTATTTCAGAGTAGAAGATCGTTTTCCTAGCCCTTCTTACAATGTGGCTTTGGCGCATTATAACAAAGAAGATTACCTAATGGGAGAACCTACCGATACGGTTTTATTAGAGGTGGGTTCTTATTTTAAAGATGCCCATATTCTCTTGGAATTAGAAAGTAATAAAGAGGTGCACGAATATCGTTGGTTACAACCAAAAGCCTATCAAAAAGTGCCTATTCTGATTACAGAAAAGCATCGAGGAAATTTGCATTATCGTTTGTTTTCTATTTATAATAATCGTTTTCAAGAAACGGAAGATTTTGTTCAAGTCCCTTGGACAAATAAGGAATTGTCGATAGAGTATTTGTCTTTTAGAGATAAGTTATTGCCTGGGCAAGCCGAAGAATGGACGATCAAAATAACAGGCCCTGATGGCGAGGCAGTTGCCGCAGAAATTTTAGCTTCGATGTACGACAGTGCTTTGGACGAATTGTCGCAAGGTTCTTGGACATTTAATTTGTATCAGAATACCTATTATAGAAGTTTAAAAGATTGGTCTAGTGATGAAAACATCAAAAAAAGAGCGTTTTACTTGGATGAACATCCCAATTGGCAGCTTCCTACTTTAAAAATTTCTAACATTAATGCTCCGTCGATCAAAAGTCCGCAAGCTTTCTTAAAATTCAATCGTTTTTGGTATTCTAAAGCACCAACAGCTGATGATTTGGATGGAGATGGGGTGCCTAATGAACAAGATATTGAGCCGAATTCTTTGCCTTATTATCGAGTGACTTCTCAGGGACGTAATATTGTGGAAGAGGTGCTTCGAGTTGCTTCAAAGGAGATTTCTATTATGAGTGAAAGTGAAAGTTATGGTATCAGTTATTCAGATGGTTCTGGATACGCCTATGAGAATAATACAGATTATGCCAAAATTAATTTTGACGGAGTTCCTTCCAGAAATAACAGAAAGAGCGATGATATTGCATACCGACGAAACTTTGCTAATAGCAAGGTTACCGCTACCAATTTTGACGATGTAAACATACGTTCTAATTTAAAGGAATCTGTTTTCTTTTACCCACATTTAAAGACGAATGAAGATGGTAGTGTGTGGATTAAATTTACGATGAGTGAGGCACTTTCCAAATGGAAATTTAGAACGGTAGCACATACCAAGGATCTAAAAACCATTGTCACGACAAAGGACTTGGTGACCCAAAAAAAATTGATGGTTATGCCTAGTACGCCTCGTTTTTTGCGTCAAGGGGATGTGGTAGATATTACTAGCAAAGTGGCTAATTTAAGCCAAGAAGCGCTGAAAGGGGAAATTACCTTACAACTTTTTGATGCTGTAACAGACGCTCCTATTGATCTTGCTTTTGACCTTAAAAATGCGATCAAATCCTTTGACTTAGAAAAAGGAGCGGTTTCAAAAGTCAATTGGACCTTGCGGATTCCTGAAACTTGGACGAATCCTGTTTTGTACAAAGTGATTGCTAAATCTGGCAACTTTTCAGATGGCGAACAGAATCAATTACCTGTGATTAGTAATCGTATGTTGGTCTTAGAAAGTTTGCCTATTGTGGCACATGGAAATAGCACACAAAACTATGTTTTCAAAGGCTTAAAAGAGACTACTTCTACTACCCTACAGCAGCATCAATTTAGCTTAGAATTAAGTCCTAATCCTGCTTGGGATGCCGTTTTGGCTTTGCCTTATTTGATGGAATATCCTTATGAATGTTCTGAGCAATTGTTTTCTCGTTTTTATGCGAATAGTTTGGCGACTCAGATTGTCCGTTCTACGCCAAAAATAAAAGCTACTTTTGAGGCTTGGGCAGCAAAGGAAATGCATAGTTCTAGTTTAAATCAACTCTTAAAAAATCCTAGTTTAAAATCAGCTTTATTGGAAGAAACGCCTTGGGTTTTGAATTCAAAATCGGATGCAGAACAACAGAAGCGTTTGGGGCAATTGTTTGATTTGAATCAAATGGCAAAAGCTGCTAAGAAAGTAGGCAATAAATTATTAGAGCGTCAAGCCGAAGATGGTGGATTTGCTTGGTTTAATGGTGGCAATTCTAGCCCATTCATTACACAATATATTGTGGGTGGATTAGCTAAATTAGAAAAATTAGGCGCAAATCCCTTGTCCAACAACAAGGACATTCTAGAGATGACCAACAAGGCTTTGTTGTATATGGATCAGCAAATTATCACTCAATACAAGGCCTTGAATGCTTATTATTATAATACCTCTAAACGCAAAAAAGATACAGACGCCATGCGTTTGGAAGATAATTTAAGCCAAAACGCCATTCAGTATTTATATGCCAAAAGCTTTTTCTGGGATGCAAAGGAGATCGAAAATGATTCTAGTTTAACTCGAAGTATTAACTATTATTTGGAACAAGCTAAATTGCACTGGCGCAACAAATCTATCTATCAACAAGGACTTTTGGCTTTGGCGGCGCATCGCATGAACCCCAAGAGTCCATTTGCTCAAATGGTGGTTGATAGCTTGAAGAAGCAAGCTATTGTAGATTCGACAGAAGGCATGTATTGGAAGCCATCTTGGGGTTTTTATTGGTATGAATTGCCCATCGAAACGCAAGCCATTATGATCGAGCTTTTTGAGGAAGTTGCCAAAGATGAGGCGGCTGTTTATTCCTTAAAACTATGGTTATTACAACAGAAAAAAGGCGCTGCTTGGGCTAGTACCAAAGCCACTACAACGGCTTCTTATGCGCTCTTGATGTCTGGCGAAGATTGGTTGGATAATCAAGGAGGTTTGCGTATTAAAATTGGCAAAGAAACCATTTCGTCTAAAGATCAAACACAAGAAACAGGAACGGGCTATTTCAAAAAGACTTGGGCGGCTGATGCTATTCAAAAAGAACTAGCCAATATTACGATTGAGAATAAGAATAATTCGCCTGCTTTGGGTGCTGCTTATTGGCAATATTTTGAAAGCTTTGAAAACATCAATACGTTTCAAGAAACGCCTTTGAAAATCAAAAAAGAACTTTTCTTACAGACGCAAACTACCAAAGGAGTTGTGAATACACCCATCAAAGAAAGCAGGTTGAAGCCTGGGGATTTGGTTTTGGTACGCATAGAGTTGGAAGTTGGCAAAAAGATGGAATATTTGCATCTGAAAGATATGCGTGCCGCAGGTTTTGAGCCAACCAATGTGCTTAGTTCTTACAAATACCAAAATGGAATGGGTTATTATGAAATGACAAAAGATGCGTCTAGTAATTTCTTTTTCAGCCAGTTAAAAAAAGGTAAATATGTCTTTGAATATACTTTGAGAGCGGTTCATAAAGGACAGTTTTCAAATGGCATTACAACCATTCAATCCATGTATGCACCAGAGTTTACGGCTCATTCTAAGCCGATTCATATTGTGATCGAATAAAATACTTAAATTTAATCTTTTAAATAGGGCTTTTTTAAAAAAGTATAAGTAAATTAGTGACGAGATATCAAAATGACCTTTATTTGAATATAAAGGTTGTTTTAGTGTTTACCCTTTTTAAAATACATACTATTAACCTACAAAAATTCCCCCACCTTATGAATATTTATCTTGAGTACAAAGATGAAAAATCCGCTAAGTTTTGGAAAATAGAAATTAACAATGACACGCATACCGTAACTTATGGCAAAATAGGAACAGACGGGCAAAGTAAAACCAAGACCTTTGAATCTGTTGAAAAGGCAATTAAGGATGCAGAGAAGTTAATCAAAGCTAAGACTAAAAAAGGCTATCAAGAAGTCGGCACAAAAGAAGAAAGTGCTAACGATAAAGCAGGAAATCCCTCTATTGATATAACCTATATTGAAGAGGATGAGGCAAGAGAGCGTTTTGATTTAGATCAATATGACCCCTTGGGCTCCATTGCTTATGATACCATCTTATTAATTGAAGGGGATTTGATTATAGAAAATGATTTAGTAGATAATGCGATCCATTCTATTTTCTTTAATAATGAAAGGACAACAACAGGTGAATTAATTATTATTACTGGAAACCTTAGGGTTAAAGGGAATATTAAACTATATGCAGAATCTGGTTATCCTTGTTTTTTAGTATTAAAAGACTTGTATTGTGATGTATTGTATAGCTTTGATAACATCATTCAGGTCAAAGGTGATGCGCATATTAAGTATTTTTATTATGGTAGTTATAATCATGGTGTAATGGCTGTAGAAGGCACTACCTATGTTCCTTACCTTATCAATAGCGACCATCATTCGGATCTACAACCTAGTAAAGAGACGATTCTCATCAATAAATACCACGATGAGGATGATTTTTTTATTTACGACTATTATCCAGAAGATTTTGGAAGAGTTCTCATCGAGGAGGTTGTCTACTTTTATGATGAAGCTTTTGAGCTTGATCTTGACTTGTTTTTGAATACTCTAAAAGCAGGGCAATCGCCTTTCAAAAAGGAGGCAAAGCCTAGTAGAGAACTGCTAACAGAGGAGATTGAAAAAATGGCTAAAGAGGGCACGATCAAAACATTAAATCTGACCGATAAAAAATTGCTTGAAATCCCACCTGCTCTTTTTGAAATCAAGCGTCTAGAGGTCTTAATACTTGATGAAACGCATCTTACTTCCTTAGAAACTCTTGACCAACTGATCCAATCAAAGAAAGAATTAAATGTCAAAAAGACCATTGTAGAACTTCTATATGATAGTCCATTCCTACTCTCAGAGGCTATTGGCAAACTCACTAATCTAAAGGAGTTAAGTTTAAATAAAACAAAAATCGTAGCGCTTCCAGAGTCCATTAGCGAATTAAGGCAGTTAAAATCTCTAAACCTTACTTACTGTTATTCTTTTGCAAAACTGCCTTTATCAATTGGCAATTTAGAAGCATTGGAAATCTTGAATCTTGCCCATTGTTATCAATTAGCAGGACTCCCTGAATCTATTCATCAATTACGGAATCTCAAAGTATTAAACCTTGGGTATTGTAATCAATTGACAAAACTCCCCGAATCCATTGGACAATTACAAAATCTTGAAGTATTAAATCTTGGCAATTGTCGCCAGTTGGAATACCTTCCAGAATCTATTGGTCAACTAAAAAAATTAAAGAAATTAGTCCTTTCAAATTTTCAAGGAGAAATTCCTGATGCTCTTTTTGATCTCCCGCAAATAGAGGAATTAGAAATATTAACCTAAACTACACAACATATTTATACAAACCATTATGAATATTTACCTCGAATACAAAGATGAAAAATCTGCCAAATTTTGGAAAATTAGCCTTGAAGGAGCTTCTCATACAGTCACTTATGGCAAAATAGGCACGAATGGGCAAAGCAAAACGAAAACCTTTGAATCTGCTGAAAAGGCAACAAAAGAAGCAGAGAAGCTAATCAAAGCTAAGACTAAAAAAGGTTATCAGGAAATAAAAACTGAAAC
>CALDEP010000102.1 GCA_937942475.1 uncultured Aureispira sp. | reverse complement strand
GTTAAATTTTGAAGCAGTATTTCGATTTTTTGAGTAAATAAATTTTTTTATATAAATTTAATTCAAATAAAAAAGCTATCTCATAAATTAGAGATAGCTTTTTTATTTGAAAATAGAATAGAGCATTAAAATACTAAACTTCATCTTCAGGTTTAGGTTCTATTACTATAAGGTGTGGAGAAGAATTGAGCGAAAGACCTGCTGCATCTTTTAAATCGACAATTACAGTATATTCTTCATAAATGGCAGCATTAGGATCGTCAAATGTTAAAGTATTATCTTTGAATACTTTTTTTCCTCCATTAACAGTAGGGTCTGTTAAGGTTATTTCTGTAGGAATTGGTTCTGGACCAGAAAAATCTGAAAAAATAACCTCTACTGATGCAACCTTATTTGCGTGATCATTTACAATTACTGTTTTGAGCTTAAAAAAATCAGGGTTTGCCTTGCGTTGAGTAATTGTAACAGAACGTACACTCATGTCACCAGATGGTTCTACTATTACTGTTTCTATTAATGGCTCGCCAACTGGTTCATTATTTATATTCTTCATGACACTAGTCATTTTATAGGAAGATCCTGCAGCATCATCACTGAAAGAAAGATCGTTAAAAACAAAACGTTTACTTTCGCTTTTAAGCGTTAAAGACATGTCATTTTGAGAAGGAATAGGTTCGTCTGATGTAATTGGTTCAATAGTAATATCAACTGTATGTACTACATCTTCGTTGTCATCAGCAACTATTGTTATAGCAGAGTAAGATGTTGTATTTTGTTTTAATAATCCACGGCGTATGAAAGTCATAATTTAAGGGGATTTGTAAGGTAACTCAGAACTTTAAGTTGGAGTGTATATCTAGTTACCTATGCGTTAAATAAATGATTAATTTTTTTGCTCTTGCGTTTTGCAATTACACCATTTAATGGAGGAAAAACAAAAGTATTACCGTTAACTTTTATTTTTTTTAAATTTTTTTGTGACAGGGTAAAGTTAGTTATTTTTGTTTGAACAATTGTATAATATACTTGATAATCAAGTCCAGTATTTAGTGGTATTTTGTTTTTAAAGGGATATTTTGTATGAAATAAAAGTTTATTATTTGCTTATAATTAAGGTTTAATTAACGAAAAAAAACTTTATTTGAAAAGCAAAGAAGGTTTTTTTGTGATTTTTCAGTACAAAATTTGTAATAAAATAAATAGTATAGCAAAAAAAGCTCAATATCTTAGAGATATTGAGCTTTTGAAAATTTTTAGAATTAATTCTAAAAATGAAGTACTATATTTTAGACCATGTTGGCATGCCAAGAAGTTCCTAAGGGAATTTCCCACTTAGACTCTAAATCTGCTTTAGTGTTGACTAAATTATTAAAGACAGTAGTATTGTCATCAATCTTATTCGCACTGTATAAATCAGAAAAATCTTCTCGATCAGCAGATTTTACCGTACTGGCATCCACCTTATAGGCGAAGTTGAGTCGGTCAAACATATTGACACTCATTTTTTGCTCAATATCTTTGATAATGGCAACAGAAGAATCAATAGAACAGCCACTTGGTGCTTCATGCTCTTCGTCTACAACAAAAATAACAAAGCGATTATATCGAATTCCTGCCCAAGCTTTGACTGGAGCGCCATGGCTTTGCCACTGTGCTACAAAGTGCTTTAGGTTTTGTTGTATTTCTTGCGTTTGGGTATCCGAAAAAGCTTGGTTCGATTGATAGACCCAAACTCTAGAATTTGCTGGTAATTGATTGTAATCAACCATGGTTTATAAATTATTAGATTGAACAATTAGTTCTGACAAATCTAAAACCATCACATCTTGTTTTTCACGTTCTTTTAGACCATCTTGTAACATGGTAATGCAGAATGGACAGTTCGCTGCTACGATATCAGGATTGGTATCTAAAACTTGGTCTGTACGAGCAGAGTTGATGCGTCGATCGCCTTTTTCGTCTTCTTTGAACATTTGTGCGCCACCAGCACCACAGCACAAACCTTTCGATTTGTTGTCTGCCATTTCAGCTAGATTTGCATCTAATTCTTTTAGCACACTACGAGGTGCTTCATAGACATCATTAGAACGACCTAAATAACAAGAATCGTGGTAAGTAATGGTTTTGCCTTCGAATGCACCACCATCTACTTTTAATTGACCGCTATCAATTAATTGTTGTAAGTATTGCGAATGGTGCAAAACTTGAGCATCATACATGCCTATTTTAGGGTATTCATTTTTCAAGATGTTAAAGCAATGTGGGCAAGTGGCTACGATTCTACTTACTTCATAATTGTTCAGCACCATGATGTTTTCTTGCGCTTTCATCTGAAAAGCAAACTCATTGCCGGCACGACGTGCTGGATCTCCAGTACAAGATTCCTCCTTACCTAAGACAGCGTAATTAATATTTAACTCATTTAAAATTTTACAGAATGCTACCGTAACTTTTTGAGCTCTTTGATCGAAACTTCCAGCACAGCCTACCCAAAATAAGACTTCAGGTTTTTTTCCTTCTGCATGTAAATCTGCCATAATTGGCACATTCAATTTCTTATTATCCATGATTGATTTCTTATGTTTTGTGCAAATAAAAAAATCTGCACGATTGATTGATTTTGAATTTGAAGCTTAAAATAAGAAAAATATTCAATTTCTCGTCTGATAAAGATAGACTTCTGCCCCTTTTTAAATTTATTCTAAATAGGCGCTTTAATCTACAACACCTAAAATCCTGGGTACATCCCAAATAGACATAAATAATGGACCGTATTTATTTTGAATAATTTGTTCTTCTTCTCGTTGCCAAAAATGCAAATTACTAACAGGATATAAATAACCAAAATCATAGGCAGTTGAACCTCCACCTTCTATGGGCCTAGCAATGTAACTTAGTGGATAACGATAGTTTTGCTCTTGTTTGTTAACCAAAACTTGTGCTTCTAGCCGAGTTGTTTTCGCTTGCTCAATAGACGCTTGAAGTAGTGGAACACTCCCTTTTTCTAAATCCTCTTGGCGTTTGCCTAATAGAAAAGACAAGGTATGTGCTTTGTGTTTTGCTCTGAGATTGGTTACGGCAAAGGCGTTGATTAATTCTTGTAATAATTTATCTTGTGCTGGACTTAATGAATACTTAGAAGAATTCAAATCATTAATAATTGCCTCACTAAGTGTCGCAAATTCTAAGAGTGGATCAATTGCCTTTTTATAAAGAATACGAATGTCCTCTTTATTGGCTTTTGTTCGCATCCATTTATAACTTTGTTCTGGATGTGGGTGTAGTTCCAAAGCAAGGGGAGCAGGCAATTCATCGGTAACTGTTTGAGCAACGAGGTAACGAATCAACTCTTGATCTTTGATGTATTTTTGTTGCAATCGACTTAATGTGTTTAGGTTGTCTACAATAGCTTGGTTTTGAAAGATATCAGCCAAGAATTGGGTGGGTCTAGCTTGGATTACTTTATCATTAAAGGTGTGCTCCCAAGACCATCTTGCGATACTCCAATCCATCAACCAGTAGCCCCATTCCCAACCAGAACTAAAGGTCAAATGCCCCTCTACATTCAAGGAATCCACCAACAAAATATCTTCTAATCTTGTTGTTAAATAGGGCGTTAATAACATAGGAACGGAATTATCAAAGGTAATCCAATAAGCAGATTCAGGATAATACCAGGTTTCACGAACCTTTTGTTCTTCTTTTAGCAAGTCTAAGAGATGCAATAAATTTTGATTTCCATAAACAGGGGCTTTTTTATCTGCCAAGCCATAAAACATGACGGTGTGAATAAAAGTAGCTCTGTTAGCATCTAACGTTTGCTGTTCTTTGCTTAGCTTATCTATTTCAGAGCTTGTTTTTCCAAGCATTTTATCTTGTTGGACGACATGTTGGCGACCAGCCAAATGAGCATGGTATTTGTTTGTTACTAGGTCGGTAACGTAAAGTTGCAGCGCCTGTGTTTTAGAGGCGTTTCCTTGTGTGAACTCTGTGGTGGAGGCTTCCATGGCGATCACATCCCAAGGAGCTAAGAAAAGCGTTTCAAGGTTCTTAGTAATTTGTGTTTTTGCATTTTTTAGTGTTGCAGGAAAGTTTTTGTACAACATGAATGCTTTTTGCTGTGTCATGTGTAGACTAAGGTCTAAGCCAACTAAAATGCCACGAGTATGTGCATATTCAACAGCAGGGGTAATGTACGTGACCCAACGTTCTAGGTCTTCTTGTTCTAATAAATTAAATTCAAAATAATTTTGTTGATTACGAGCCAACCAATCAATATATTCCTTGATCTGCTGGATGCCATCAGGGCAATCTGGATTGAGTAAAGGTTCGGTCAATTCCAAGGGGTGCATGGTATGTAGATGAAAGCCCTTTTTGCCAAACCGAGGTCTGGCAGTCCAAGTGAAATCTTCTGTTAATGACCAGAATTTTAAATCTGGGATGATGCTTTCTTTGGTGTGATAAAAGGAGAACCATAATTGTTCTTGTAATAAGCCATACAGCCCAAAACTAATGCCTAAAAAACTAGGTGTTTCTAAGCTTAAATGAATTTGCCCTTGCACTCGCTTTGACGTCCAAGTATACTCGTGGACAGGGTAGTCAATCATTGGGTAGGCAAGCCTTTTATTAGCAAAAGAGGAATAAGAGGCAACAGCATTGGTATCAATATCTGGTAGAAATAAAAGTATTTCTTGAGAACGATCATTGATCTTAACTTCGCATTGGCACGCTTTTTTTAGTAAGATAACACAGTCGTCTATTGATTTCTGCGCTAATTCGTTCTCTAAGAGGGTGCGGCTGGCTAGAATGGAAATGCCGCTAATGCTATAAGAAATGGGTATCCCCAAAAAAGAAATTAGGAAAATTAAAAATAATTGTTTTTTCATAAAAAATCCCTTTGGATCAGAATATTATTTATAGTAATAGATGCTTATTAATACTTCAAAAAAATGGTACATTTATTCAATTATCTGTTCTTTGTTTTTTAATAAAAAAAGATTTAATTTGTTGATAATTAAATGTGTATGGTTTTAGTGTGAAGTGGTATAGGTCTAGAACTAACTTAAATTGTTTGCTTGATTGTAATACTTAAATTTTTGGTGAAAATTGAATTTAAACCACCTTCAGAATGAACCTTTGGTTTGATAAAAGTATTGACTTAAAAAGAACAAAAATAGGAAACTTAAAAGGAATGCAAGCATAGACCGCTTTTTGTTTCAAAAAATTATGAAATTTTTATTATAAATATTATAAATAAAGAGAAGAAATTCAGTGATTTATAAGTTGTTGATTGAAAAAAAAAAATCAAATTTTAAAATACTCCAATCAAATATGTATATTACCAAGCTAAAAATCCTGAGTATATTATATAACCTTATCTCCAATCTGGAGTCCGAAATAATAACAATGAACATGAGAAAAAACTTTCGAAATTTATTTGTTCTACCTTTCTTTTTATTGTGCTTTATGTCTGCGCAAGCGCAAGATTACGTCTACGAAATTCAGTTGGCAATTTATGCAAGCCCTGAATATAAAAAATTCAAACCCTTGCATTCTGTAGGCTATGTTTATTCTATAGAAATGGAAAATAGTCTTTATCGGATTATGATGGGCACTTATTCTAGCAAAAATACGGCAAAAGATAAACTGAAATTGGTTCAAAGAAAAGGCTTCAAGGATGCTTACATTGTCAAAAAAGAAATAAAAGAAGCGGATGCCGTTTATATTGTTCAGTTGGCAACTTATGACCAACAAGCTGATATTTATTGGCCAGATTGGCAACGATTGTCGCCTCAATTGGTGGCTCAGTTAAGTGATAATAAAGTTAGAGTTGCTATTGGACCTTATTATACTAGAGCAGAAGCAGAAGAAGTTCAAGCTAGAGTGCAAATGCGTGGACCTAAGGATATTTTTATCAAAAAAGTAAGTGAAAAGGTCTTGCATAAAGTTGAAAAGTTTGACTTCGAACGCTCGGCAAGTTATGGTCAAAGTTCTGGTGCTATGCGTCTTTCTGTTAAGGCATTGCAAGAGTTATTGATTCAAGAAAAATTGTATAATGTTGCTTCAAATGGTGCATTGACTCCAACGACCAAGTCGGCAATGATTCAATACAAAAAGACGAATAAACGCTACGTACTTCACCGAAAAATGGCTGAAGAAATGGAGTTAGAGGAGGGGATTGAAGAGTATACTTTGCAATATTATATTAATATGATACCTAAAGATCCTTTGACGGCTGCGGCTGGCTTGAAACAATTCAAGAATCCAATTTCTAAAGTGTTTTTGGCTTATCTTTATTTGAATGAAGATTTAGCTTACTTGAATGAAGATATGGAAAAGGTTGATAAAGCAGTAATTGTCAATGAATTGATGAATGCTTCTTTAGAAAAAGTCTTTAAAAATTATCGAGGAGACACACGCTACGACTTTAGTATGAAATATTCTTACGAAGAAGTAGGGCAGTTGTTACAGCACATGAAAGCAATGTATGAAGTGTTGAAAGAGCGTCCAGATATTCCTTGTTGGTTGTTTGAGCGTCATCCAAAGTTGATGAAAAAAACGTTTCAGCCTTATTGGCAGAATAGAAGAGATGATTATACGGTTTCTAACGACTGTGGTAGTTTTATGGATTTAGAGGAACTGCGTGTTTTGTCTTTAGTATCGGAAGAATTTGGAGATGACAAAATGACCTTTGAAGGTATTAAAGGGGTGAATAAATTGTACATTGCGCCACAACCAATTTCACATCAAGAGATTGAAGCGTTAGAAAAATGGAATGGCAACTTGTGGAAAAACCTGAAAGCCTTAGAAGGCGGAAGTGCGCTGCAACAGAATATGTATGGGTTGTTGCGTTTCTCTTATTACGATGCTTTACAAGTTTTAGAAAC
>CALDEP010000101.1 GCA_937942475.1 uncultured Aureispira sp. | reverse complement strand
TTGACCGCTGAATTGGCAGATGCGCCTCATTCGGAAAGCGTTTTTGAAAAATTTGAAGCCGTTGGGAAGTTGGTTTGATAAGCTAAAACTCCATACATTCTAATGTAAAAAATCCATTTTCCTAAAAATAAAGGTTGTTTGCAAATCGTGTGGAGTTTAAAACATAGGCTATCTTTTAACAGTTATGAATTGGGATATAAGTTTTAAGTAAAAAGTCGTAAGTCCTTTATTATCAAAAGAAAACTTACGACTTCCTACTTAAAACTTACGACTCATATCGTCTAATAGAAAAATGGTTTAACTTATTAGCACACGATTTACTGCGTGAGAAGAATTGTCAAAGAACCAAATAAATTAGGTAATTTGAAGACGAGTATCACTTATTTATTCCTCTTCAAATTACCTTCTCTTTAAATCAATAACTAAGCTGATTTCTCAACAGTTTTGAAATTTAGGTGATAATTAACCAAGCCATCTGCTGGCGTTTTTATAATAATTCCTATCTTAATTCCTAGCTTACTCGCTTCTTCTCTTAATATAGCTTGAAAGTGATAGGCAATAGAACCAATAAAACTTACTTCTACGTTTTGATAACAATCGTAACATTGTACATGCGTTTGCATAAAATTGCGCATGCCTTCACGAGTCATATCAATAATAAATGGATCGTCTTTATGTCGGGACGCAAATTTTGCAAAAGAGGCGATATAAACATTTGGATCTGACTTAAAGTAAACATTCGATAAAATACTTTCTTTATCTACCTTATATTGACTGTAAAAGTCTTCATGAAGATGCGTTGGCAATTGCTTGTATAAAAATTTACTTAACAATATTTTGCCATAATAACTGCCACTTCCCTCGTCTCCAAGCACATAAGACAAGGCAGGAACTTCCTCCACGACTTCCTGACCATCATAATAACAAGAATTTGAACCTGTTCCTAAAATACAAGAAATAACAGGTTTCCCTCTATAAGTAGCATAAGCACAGGCTTCTAAATCGTGTCCCACTTTGATTGCTGCATGAACAAAAACATCCTGGAGTCCTGTTTTGATAATGTTACATAGATCTAGACTCGAACAGCCTGCCCCGTAGAAATAAAGCTCCTCTACTTGACTCGCATTGCTATAGATTTTCTTGTGTTTTTTTATGTTTTTGGAAATGGTTTCTCTATCGTGAAAATAAGGATTAAACCCCATTGTTGACACCTTAATATTTGGTTGACCATTTTGAATCATGACCCAGTCACTTTTGGTAGACCCACTTTCTACTATAATAATCATATGATTGCTGTTTAAATGAAGAAACCACTTTATAGGGTTTATTTCCGCCTAATTACAAGCAAAAAACACCACCTAACAAAGTATTAAAAATTAGTGAATTAATAAGTAATTAAATAACTTATTGTACTTTGTACAATTTCAAATATAGGCAATCTAGTTTATTTTTAAGTAAAAAAAATAAAAATAACAAAATTAAATTTCAACATAAGATGATTAGAAGCAATAATATAATTGCTATTATAGATGATTATAATTTATTAAAAAGTAGGTTTTCGTAAAAAAAAATAAGTAATTGTATAAATTACCATAAGTATCTTTATCTTTATAAAAAACATACCTTGATGGAAAAAAAAATAAATTTAAGTGATTTTAGTCTAGTAATATTTGGCGGAGATGGCGATTTGGCCATGAAAAAACTTTTTCCTTCTTTATATTTTAGGTTAAAAGATGGGCAGATTAAAACAAAATCTACCATTATAGTTGTCTCTAATAATGACAAAAGCTCTGAACAATTTAGAGAGGAATTGTCCTTAAATCTAAAAACAAAAATTCCTGATCATAAGCCAAAATGGATTGATAAACTTTGTGGGATGGTCACTTATTGTAATATTGAATTAACCATTCCCGAAAATTATATCCCTCTAAAAGAAACGCTTGCCAATGCAAAACATGAAAATGTAATTCTATACTACTCTACGCCCTCTTTTTTATTTTCAATCATATCGAGTTCCTTACATCGAAATAATATTCTAACAGAAAACACAAAAGTTGTCCTAGAAAAACCACTCGGCTTTGATTTAGAAAGTTTTGAAGAAGTGAATACGGTTATTCGGCAGTATTTTCAAGAAGACCAAATCTATAGAATTGATCATTACTTAGGAAAAGAAACGGTTCAGAATTTAATGGTGCTTCGATTTGCAAACCACCTTTTTGAAATGGCTTGGAATGCTAAGAATATAGACAGTGTAGAAATTACAGTAGCAGAGTCTATAGGCGTTGGAAATCGAAAAAAATATTATGACCGCTATGGTGCCTTGAAGGATATGGTACAAAATCACTTGCTTCAATTACTTTGTTTGGTTGCAATGGAACCACCTTCTATACTAAATGCAGATAATGTTCGAGATGAAAAATTGAAGGTTCTGAAAGCACTCAAAAAATTTGACGAAACGAATATCCAAGACTGGACGGTAAAAGGACAATATACGAGGGGAAAAATAGAGGACGAGTTTGTCAATTCTTATCAAGAAGATATAGATGGTTATAACTCTAAAACAGAAACTTTTGTTGCCTTACGTACCTATGTTCAAAATTGGCGTTGGGCGGGCGTTCCTTTTTATCTTAGAACAGGAAAAAGAATGGAGAAACACTATTCTGAGATTGTCATTAATTTTAAGCATGTTCCACACAACATTTTTCCAGATAAAGTAAAAATAGATCGAAATAAATTAATTATTCGATTACAACCTGACGAGCATATTGACCTAGTTCAAATGACAAAAATACCAGGACCAGGAGGCTATCGCTACAAATCCATTTCTTTGTTATTAGATTATGGGGCTTCTATTGGTGAGCAATTTCCAGATGCTTACGAACGCTTAATCATGGATGTCGTGCGTGGAAATCAAACCTTATTTATGAGAGAAGATGAAGTGCGAGCATCTTGGGAATGGATTCATTCCATTACTTCCAACTGGACGAAAACCAAGCAAAGTTTAAAGTTATACGAGGCAGGAACGCAAGGACCAGACACTCGAATTATGGAAGAAGGGCATGAATGGAATCTTCAAAAACATGTTAACAATGATTAAACATAATTATACTAGCAAAACAGGTCTAGAAAAGGATTTGGTGTCTAAGATTGTTGCTATTTTAAAGTTGGCCATTGAGAAAAGAGGAACGGCCTCTATCCTATTTTCAGGAGGAAGCACGCCAAAAGGGCTCATGAATCAATTTGCAAAAGCCGATTTAGATTGGGATCATATAAAAATTGGTTTAGTGGATGATCGAATGGTCGATGCCTCTAGTAAATTTTCAAATCTAGCACTTTTAAAAAAAGAACTCGTTGACCTAATTCAAGGAGATAAAAAACCAAGCGTTTGCCCTTTGGTTTTTCATCCAGAAAAGAAAAATAACAACTTCAATGAAGCCATTGAATCCGTCTTGCTACTAGGTGCTATAGATATTGCTTTGTTGGGAATGGGCACGGATGGGCATTTTGCCTCTCTGTTTCCTAAGGACCCTACTTCTTTGGCAGCATTAGAGGACAGTTATACTTTGCCATTGGTTTATACGACGGCTCCTGCTGCCCCACAAGAAAGGATTTCGTTTTCTTGGCCTTATTTAAAATCTGTGGAGCATCTTTTCTTGCATATTACAGGACGACCAAAGAAGAAAATCATAAACACCTTTAGAGCGCCCTCTAAGTTCTTGCCCATTGATTATTTTTTGGGTGCGGTAGATCCTTCTATGGCAATTTATTGGGCTCCTTAAAAGCTATTTACGAAAGGACTATTGGAGTATCCTTTCAGTACTATTTATTTTTTCTAATAATATCAAAACAAGAAATTATAATGAATGAAATCGTAAAAAAAATAACCGATCGAATTATAGAGAAAAGCAAAGCTACTAGAGCAGCCTATCTAGATCAAATGATAGCAGCTGAAGGAACAACGCTAACCAGAGGTGAATTATCCTGTGGTAATTTGGCGCATGCCTTTGCCGCTTGTTCTCCAGTAGAAAAAGATGGCTTGACTAAAACAGTTTTGCCTAATTTAGCCATCATTTCAGCTTACAATGATATGCTTTCTGCGCATAAACCGTATGAAACGTATCCTGATTTGATCAGAAGAGTTGCTTTGGAAAACAATGCTGTAGCACAGTTTGCAGGTGGTGTTCCTGCGATGTGTGATGGTGTAACACAAGGTCAGCCAGGCATGGATTTGTCCTTATTGAGCAGAGATGTTATTGCGATGTCAACCGCCATTGCTTTATCGCACAATATGTTTGACGCAACGATCTGTCTAGGGATTTGTGATAAAATTGTTCCTGGGCTATTGATTGGTGCTCTTAAATTTGGGCATCTACCCACAATTTTTGTCCCTGGTGGTCCAATGAAAAGTGGTATTACCAATGATGAAAAAGCAGCGATTCGACAACAATATGCACAAGGGCTCATCTCTAGAGAGGAGTTATTAAAAGGAGAATCTGCGGCTTATCACTCTGCGGGAACTTGTACCTTTTATGGCACAGCGAATAGCAACCAAATGTTGGTAGAAATTATGGGTTTGCATCTCCCTGGTTCTTCTTTCATCAATCCAGATACTCCTTTGAGAGACGCTTTAACAGGAGAAGCCGTTAAGCAAGTGATTAAAAATACACAAGCAGATTCCAAAATTCCATTGTACAAGATCATAACAGAGCAAAGTTTGGTCAACGGAATTGTTGGTTTATTGGCAACGGGTGGATCAACCAATCATACCTTACATATTGTAGCGATTGCAAAAGCAGCAGGCATTAAAATTGACTGGCAAGATTTTGCAGATCTTTCTAAAGTAGTGCCTTCTATTACCCGTGTTTATCCAAATGGAAAGGCGGACATTAATCACTTTCAAGCAGCAGGAGGTATGTCTAGCGTGATACGCACCTTAAGAGATCATGGCTTACTGAATGAAGACGTTACCACGGTTGTTGGAGAAGGCATGGCAAATTATATTCAAGAGCCCATGTTGGATGCCAAACAACAGATTGTATTCCAAGCTGGTCCAGAAAAGTCTTTGGATCCTGAGGTCATTCGCTCTGCTGGAGATCCTTTTAGCTTGGAAGGTGGAATCAGACAAGTCGTCGGAAATCTAGGAAAAGCGGTCGTTAAAGTTTCTTCTGTTGCAGAAGAACACATGATTATAGAAGCTCCTGCGATGGTTTTTGAAGATCAACACGATCTAATCACAGCATTTAAAGAAGGAAACCTACACAAAGATTTTATTGC
The DNA here is from genome assembly GCA_937942475.1 of uncultured Aureispira sp. Taxonomy (GTDB): domain Bacteria; phylum Bacteroidota; class Bacteroidia; order Chitinophagales; family Saprospiraceae; genus Aureispira. Next base: position 264 of record CALDEP010000101.1, on the reverse strand, counting down.
TGTTATCCGCTTTCAAGGACCGAAGGCAAAGGGAATGCCTGAATTGCATCGACTAACGCCGACGCTTTCTGTGTTACAAAAATTTGGATTTAAAGTCGCTTTAGTGACAGATGGTCGAATGTCTGGCGCATCGGGAAAAGTCCCTGCTGCTATTCATTGTAGTCCAGAAGCCATTGATGGCGGTTTGTTAGGCAAACTAGTTGACGGGGATCTCTTGAAACTAGATTGTAAAACAGGCACTCTTATGTGTTTGAACGAAGAAGC
>CALDEP010000100.1 GCA_937942475.1 uncultured Aureispira sp. | reverse complement strand
GGGGACTTAATATTTGTGAAGCCTAAAGACTCTACTCTCAATTCAAAAAAGCCCATAGGCAAAGTAACCACCCAAGCTTCTTCTCCTTCATCGTATTTCATCTCGTATTTTTCTGCCAACCGCTTCACCCCTCCACTAAATCCATACATATCAATTAGGACTTTCAAATTGGAACGAGCTTCCCAATAACCATAAGAGGTTTCTATGTCATCATTGGCTGCATCCATAGCTATGATCACTCGTAGAGAATCTTTTTTTTGTGCAAAACTGGCAAAAAAACAACAAACTAAACTTCCTACTAGAATCCATCTATGCATCATAACAATTAATTTTGGTGTGGTATTAATTAATACTTCGTGGGATTTTTAGTTTTTTTTACAAAAAAATACATGAAAAATTTCATATAAGTTTGATTATCAGCAATTTAATATTTCTACTATTTTAAAGCTATCCTACTGATAATCAAACTCATATAATTTCTCCACGAAGTAATGATTGGTCGAACTTATCACAAATACCTTTTCTATGTAAAAATAGCCTTGCAGGGTTCTATTTGTAATAAACTTGAATGAATTTTAGGCTTTTCTTGAGCTTCGTTTATTTTGCTTATTTGCACAAAGATTTAACTATCAAAGTAAATCGCCCTAAAACCATGTTGTCCTTGCTCTAAAATAACAAAGAATTATGAATTCGAGTCCTCTAAGACAGATTAATTCATAGGATGCATTCATAATTATTCATTCACTAATTATTAGAACAGCACATCTAGTCTTTTGCTTATCTAGCAAAAACACAAGTCGCCCTCTTTTATGACAATGATTATCAATTAGTTAATCTACCTTCATGCTTTTTAGATAAAATTTATCCGCTTTCTTCATAATCGCTTCTAATCCTCTTTTCTAATTAACTTACCATAAGTGGTTCTAAAAACTAAATTATCAAATTTATTGGAGCGGTACATCTCCTGATCGTCTTCTATTGTTTTAGAATAAGGAATAGAGACTGGGTTTGTATACTTTCCATCTTCTATAATAACGGTGGCTCCTTCCTCAAACGTAGCTGAATTACAACAGTCCAAGACCCGAATGGTATCTTGGTTATTATTAATAACAACAATCGCCAAAGAGGCATAACCAACCAAATGGCAAGGCTGTGTTTGTGCTTCGTATTTTATAATTCTTCCTTCTATAGGTTTTTCTATTTCAAAGAAATTCCAACGGCATTGAAAGGAATTGTGTTGAATGGGTTTATATTGATTTTGTTCACAATCAAAAACCTGACGCTCCTCATCTGAATGATTCGACAAATACCCAAAGCTTGTTTTCAAAACAGAGGTATCAAACCGCATAGGCAATTGGGTCTTTGCTGCTTTATAATCTTTTCTCCAGCCCTTCTTTTTTTTACGACCATTTTTTTCTAGCCTGTGGCTAATAAAATTAAGTGTCTCCCTTTTATTGCTTGGAATAACATAAATTTGAGAACCTATAGCCAACCAATCGCCAGAATAATTCAAAATACGTACCGTATCTTGATTGATTCTCAATATAGTTACTGATAGACAGTTCAGAGATGGGCAAGAGCTTACTAAGTTCCAATTTGCGTTGATTCCTCTTTGTACGAGCACCATCTGTCTTGGCGTTTTATAGCTGACATTTTCGTCCGAACTAAAAAATAAGGCTTCATGGTAAATAACCTCTCCTCGAACCGTTTCTTCCAAGTCGAAGAACTCCCAATTACAATGTGATCGTTGGCAATCCTCTTGGGCAAAGAGGACATGAACACTCCCAATAAATAGGAGTATAAATAAGTTAAAATATTTCATGGATGTAGTTTTATAAAGGTCTTGACTTCTAAAGTACACCAAATAAATTTATCAATTATCATCCTATTGTCTTTCTTAATAAATGCTTATCTTCGCCTCCTAATTAAACCTTAAAACAAATCCAAAAATGAGATTACTTTTATTTATCAGCCTATGTTTTTTCTTATTTAGTTGTGATGGAGATTCTATATTTTCAAAGAAAGAAACGGGCGTGACAAAATATATTTGGCAAGTAAATGCCCAACAATTAATTACTGACTTAATAAATCTTGAAGGTCAAGACAATCTTCTTTTTTTAGAATCGCTAAAAGAAGCACAAAGCATCCAAGATTCAACAGGACAAAATTTTGTTGGTCTTTTAGGTTCAGCTTATGCCAAACGTACAAATGATCCTCTTTCCGTTCTTTTTACTTCTAACAAACAACTCGCTATTCAAGCTAGTTTTTCTGATGAAGAAGTTTTAGAAATACTTCAGAATCAAGTAAACCAGATGAGAACGCAACAAATACGTGTTATTGAAGAACGAATGGAAGCTTTTGGTATAAATGTTCTAAGTGCAACTTCAGTAAGAAATACAGATCAATATATTGTTGAGGTACTTGGACGACAAAACAAATCTAAAGAGAATGTAGCAAAAATAGGCACTCTAGGCTTTTGGGAGCTTTACGAAAACACAGATTTGTCTAATCCTTTATTTGAGCTAAATGAGTTTTTAAAAAAAGGCGAAAAAAGAGAAGATGATCTTCTTCAAGAAGAGAATAATTTGGACTATGACGAAGAGGACAATTTAGATTATGACGAAGAATTTGAACCTTTATTTAAGGTTTTAGGTCTTAATTTCCCACAGTTTTCGTCTGATAGATCTGCGACTATAGGATATGCAAAGTCGGACGATAGGCAAACTGTTATGAATTTACTCACCAGTCCTCAAGCTAAAATTGTCTTAAAAGAATTTTGGAATTCTATTCGTTTTGTTTGGGATTCAAAAAGTTTTGAGAACAATGAGGGGGACGCTATTTTCCAATTATATGCCCTAAACACAAAAGGGCTAAACGCTTCTCAATTAAATCAAAGTCATATACAAGATTCCTATGCCACTCCAAATCCTACAGGAAAAGGCTTTGCGATTAGTATAAGTATGAATGAAGAAGGGACTATTATTTGGAGGCAAATGACTACAGATAATGTTGGTCAACAAATCGCAATTATGTTAAACAATGAAGTTTATTCTGCGCCTATGGTTAATGAACCGATTCCTAATGGTAATTTAAGCTTATCTGGAGGCTTTGAAGATGTTAACACGGCAAAAGATTTTCAAAAGATTTTATCTTTTAAAACTATTTTACCTTACCAACCCATCCTTATTGAACAGTCTTTTATTCCTAATAAAGAGCAATAGTTTTTTTTAGTCTTATTTGGGGACGAAAAATTATTACTATAAAAAAAGCTAAGAACATTCGTACAAAACGAACATTCTTAGCTTTTAAATTATTATTAAAACCCTAATAAAGGTGCCTCTTACAACGTTCCTCTACGAGCTTGTTCTGCTTCAATAGACTCAAACAAAGCCTTGAAATTTCCTTTCCCAAAAGACTGTGCGCCTTTGCGTTGGATAATTTCAAAAAACATGGTTGGACGATCTACCACAGGTTTGGTAAAGATTTGTAGCAAATAACCTTCCTCATCTCTATCGACCAAAATACCCAATTCTTTCAATTTTAGAATTTCTTCGTCGATATCTCCTACTCGATCCAATACTGTATCGTAATAAGACCCAGGAACATATAAAAACTCAATTCCACGAGCGGTCATTTCTTTCACTGTGCCCAAAATATCGTCTGTTGCAACAGCAACATGCTGAATCCCTGCGCCTCGATAGAAGTCTAGGTATTCTTCAATTTGAGATTTTTTCTTCCCTTCTGCTGGCTCATTGATTGGGAATTTCACACGACCATTTCCATTTGTCATTACTTTAGACATCAAAGCCGTATATTCTGTAGAAATGTCCTTATCGTCAAAGCTAATCAAATTAGCAAAACCCATAACATTAGAGTAATAATCCACCCAAGTATTCATTTCGCCCCAACCTACATTACCAACCATGTGATCGATGTATTTTAGACCAACAGGTTTAGGATTGTAACTTGATTCCCATTTTTTAAAGCCAGGCATAAAGACACCTTTGTAGTTTTTGCGCTCTACAAAAATGTGTACCGTATCTCCATAAGTATGAATTCCAGAACGGACTACTTCCCCATGCTCATCCTTCTCTACCCTTGGTTCCATGAATGGTTTTCCGCCACGTTTTGTTGTTTCTTCAAACGCTTTAGTTGCATCGTCTACCCAAAGCGCCACTACTTTTACACCATCTCCATGTTGCTTGATGTGCTCTAAAATAGGGCCATCAGTCGTCATTGGAGTCGTCAAAACCAATCTAATTTTGTCTTGCACCAAAACATAAGACGTACGGTCTTTTACCCCAGTTTCCAAACCACAATAAGCAAGTGATTGAAAACCAAATGCTGTTTTATAATAATAGGCAGCCTGTTTTGCATTTCCTACATACATTTCAACATAATCTGTTCCTAGTAAAGGCAAAAAATCTTCTGCTTCTTCAAAGATTTTTTCAATACCATAATTTACATTCTCTAGATTTTTCAAATCGTCAGCCATGATTCTTTTATTTTTGGAGCGTTAAAAACGCTTTATTTTTTAATGGATAATAAACGCCTGCTTTTTTAAGTAAGTGGTCAAAAGAAAGTGTGCGATAAAAATGTTCTAGTTTTATTGGCTATCGAGGCGAAGGAAATTGAAGATAGCGAGCTATCTGATGTTTTCTTTAACGAAGAGAGGCGAGAAAAATAGCCATTTTTAGTGCGATTACTTTTGGACGATTACTTAACAGCAAACTATAATTTAAACGACCGAATTGACTTTGCAAAGCACCTATTTTACAAAGCCCAATACTTACCACATCGCACTGCTTTGAATTGCCAGTTTGATGCGTTGTTTTTCTGAAATTTTACTTATTAAATTATAGTTCATCTGTTATTATAATTAATGCTCCAACCAAGATAGGTAATAATTTGGATCTTGAATCTCTAAAGCAGCTTCTGTAATTTGAAAAGGACGATAAGGATCAACCATAACCGCCAATTCTTCCGTATCTTCTACCCCAATACTACGTTCCGCAGCGCCAGGATGTGGACCATGTGGAATGCCGCCAGGATGCAAGGTAATTTGCCCTCTTTCGATGTTATTACGACTCATAAAATCACCATCTACGTAATACAAAACCTCGTCTGAATCAATATTACTATGATTATAAGGTGCTGGAATAGCCTTTGGGTGATAATCATATTTGCGTGGACAGAACGAACAAACTACAAAGCCTCCTCCCGAAAACGTCTGATGTACTGGTGGTGGCTGATGCACTCGTCCAGTAATCGGCTCAAAATCGTGAATCGAGAAAATATAAGGATAATGGTAGCCATCCCAACCAATGGCATCAAAAGGATGCGTGGCATAGGTATATGGAAAAATCATTCCTTGCTTCTTAATCAAAACCTTAAAATCACCGTGTTCGTCGTGTGTCTTTAAGTTTTGTGGTGTCCGAATATCTCGTTCACAAAAAGGGGCATGTTCCATCAATTGTCCTTGTTCGTTTTGATAACGCTTCGGAAAATGAATGGGACTAAAGGATTCTAAAACAAACAGTCTATTCTTTTCTGTTTTGAATTCAATTTGGTAAATCGTTCCTCTAGGCAAAATAATGTAATCGCCATAGACAAAATCTAAATCGCCATAAATGGTATGAACAGTTCCTTCCCCTTCATGGACAAAAAGCATCTCGTCTGCATCCGCATTTTTGAAGTAATAATCCATCTTTTCTCCCTTGGGAGCAGCAACGCCAATGTGTAGATCATTGTTGACCATTAAGGTGACCCTACTTTTTAGATAATCCGCTTCTGGCTTCACCGCAAAAGTGCGCAAAGATAAAGATTTTAAGTTCTTTTTGATGGCAACCTTCGGCTCTACAGAATAAGGTTCTCCTACTTCCTTGACCAAGGTTGGAGGATGTGCATGATAGATAAGCGAATGATTGGCTGAGAAGCCTTCTGTACTTACCAATTCTTCTGCATACAAACTACCGTCTTCCTTGCGAAATTGTGTGTGCCGCTTGTGTGGAATATTTCCTAGTTTTTGATAAAAAGCCATAATTAATTAGGTACTTTTTTTTATAAACTTGTGGTTAAGTAATATATTTCAGATTACCCAAAAGTACAAAAAAACTACGATTAATTGCTGCTTTGTTGGCTTTGTTCTTTAAAAAATTCTGATTGTAACAGTTTGCTGTGATCGTGTTATTTTTTATCATAATAACCTTCCTATAGTGGCTCTTACAGGATGAGCCTGCTTCGTACCTAGTAGACAGCACAGCAAACTGTTATAATCAGAAAAAATTGAGTGCTTGATCGTATACATTATTATATTTTCTGTGTAACAGAAGTACAGTGTAACATAAATTTTTAATAAAATAAGCTTTGAAGTAAATACAGGACAAGCCTGCTTTATTTCAATTTATATCCGCTAATAAAGAGATTTAAATACAAAAAAACAACCTTTTTCGCCTTAATCCTTAACAAACTTAATTGCTTCTCCATTTAATGAAATCAAATAAACGCCATTTGGCAATGAACTAATATCAATTCTCTCTCCACTTTGTTTTACGCTCTTAGTAAGGATCAACTTTCCAGCACTATTTAAAATTTTCACAAAAGTGGTTTCCGTTGATTCCTCAAATTCTAAAACCAACAAATCGGAAGTAGGATTTGGATACACCTTAAAAGTTGCCTCCTCTGAAATTAGCTTTT
>CALDEP010000099.1 GCA_937942475.1 uncultured Aureispira sp. | reverse complement strand
GCGCCAAGCTCTTTGTTGTGCGCCATCACTTTTTTGTGATCTGCCGCCAAGCTTGCAACGTCTTTAAAGGGATTTCCTTCTGCGTCTTCTGTTTCTTTCAAAGAAGAAGCAACTTGTTCTTCAAAGGCGGTTTTTTCCTCTGCAAGCTTTTGGTTTTCAGATTTTGCAGCAGCAAGTTGCTCTTGTGTGGTTGCATTTGATTGAGTCAATGCATTTAATTCTGTCTCTTTTTGTGACAAGGCACCTTCAGAAGCTTTTAATTTTTCTGAAAGGTCTTTCATTTTCCCTTCTGCTTCATTTGCGGTTGTTTTTGTGCCAAAAAACTTATCAAAGAATCCTGTTTTTTCCTCACTCATTGTTTCGGTTTCATTTTTTGCAGCATTTGCTTTGTTTTTGCGCTTGCTTTTTTTGGAAAGAATTTCTGCTCTTTTGAGAACAGAGTTTAAATCTTTGATGCCATCAATGGCACCTATTTTTTTTGCTTCTAAAGCATTATAAATTTTACCTTTAAATACAAGTCCATCGTCTTTGATAGGTGGTCTTGCTTTTTTTACTCTTTCGATAAATGAAGCGGTCATTTTCTCCAAGGATTCCTCCATTGGTAGATGATTTCCATTGACAGCTTCACGGTAAGACTTGTTTTTTTCTGTAGATTGAGGTGCATATATCTCTATAACGTCAATGCCCATATTTTTCCAAAACTCCTTATCGTCATACATTGTAATGTAAGTACCAATAGATCCCCATTGACTTGTTGATTCTAAGGCATATAATTCATCTACACCTTGAAAAGAAGCAACGCCTGCACTAGCCATCATTTCAAACAATGCCAAAGTTGGCTTACTACAAGCTGCGATTTTATTTGATAATGCTTCATTTCCAAAAGCAGAACCTCCTGGAGTGTTGATATAAAATACAATACTGTCGATGCTATCGTTTGAGTCAAGCGATTCAATCAACTCCTCCATGTCTCTTGTACCGACTATATACCCCTTAGATAAAGAACAATAAGAATCTCTACTCATTGCACCCATGACAGGAATTAAGGCAATAGACTCTTTTGGTAGATTGTTAAAATCGCCTTTGAATTTGCCTTTGAAAACATTGCTCGCACTATAATAAGATACGGCTGTCAACTCTTTCATTTCCTCCAAGTGCTTTTTGATCAAAACCTCACTTTCGAGGACACCCGAATCAACGACGCTATTATACCTTAATAGCAATTGCATGGATGCCTGCTTATCTACAAAGAGAGGCGTAGAAGCCAAGCTCTTTAATGCGCTTTTTATTTTATCGGTGTTGTTCATATCTATAAATATATGAATCAAGTGATTAAAAAAACGTATATTCACTCTTGCTTTGTTAGATTCTAACAAGGGAAAAGCATATTTTATAGTTATTTGCACCTATTTACCTTTTATAAAAATCAAAAACAGTATTTTTATAAAAAATAAAACCAAATGGCAAAGCAGGAAGAAATATTATTACTTACGCTGAAACTTCAGCAAGATGCAAAGAATGCAAAAACGATAAATGATTTAGTCAAAGCAAATAAAGCATTGGCTAAGGTCATTAAAGATGCCCCCAGAGAAGGGACGGCAGAGTACAAAAAACTCGAAACTCAATTAAATGCAGCTAAAAGAGAGTATGCTAAGAATTCAGTTGAGATAAAAAAGTTTAACAAGGAGCTTAAAACGGGTGAAAAAGAAGCAAAGGCTTCCAAGGATTCCTTGAAAGGACTTAGTGCAACCTTGAAAAGCTTAGAAGCAGAATACAAGCTATTAACCAAAGCGAAAAGAAAAGCAGCGGACGGCAAATCTCTAAGAAGAGAGATAAAAAAAACTAGGGGTGAATTGCTAAAGTCAGAAAAAGGACTTGGCGACTTTAGAAGGGCTGTAGGAAGTTACACACGATCAGTTGTTGGACTTAGTGGCTCTATGGGTGGGCTTGCTGTTTCTGTTGGTGCTTTGAAGAATGGTTTATTTGGATTGGGTGCTGGATTTAAAAGTGCAAGTACTGGCGCTAAGTTGTTGTTGGCATCATTGGGACCTATTGCAATTATAATAGCTGTCATTACAGCAGCACTATCCAAGTTTCAAACGGTCATAGATAAGGTACAAACTATATTCGCTGGGTTGGGTGCTGGATTAAGTGTAATTGCTGAAAGAGTTGGTCGTGCCGCTGGAGCATTTGAAAAGTTAACGACTTTGGATTTCCAAGGATTTGCTGACGAAATAAAAGCGGCATTTTCTGGAATTGGAGACGAAATATTAAATGACATTAAAGTTGCAAGCACATTGGAGGCTACCTTGCAACAAATAAGAAGAGACCGAGCAAGGAATATTGTAGCAGATGCGAGACTAGAAGTTAGGATTGCAAATGCTAGGCGTAAAAGTCAAGAGTTAGAAAAAAGCGATCGACTTGCTGCCCTTGCTGCCGTAAACGAGGCAATTGATTTAACCAATCAAAAATACGATGCTCAAATAGGATTGACAGAACGAGGTGTTAATGCACTTCGTGAACAAGTGAATCTAAGTGAAGAAACCACCAGAACTGAAGATATTGAAAAACTGGCACAAGCTGAAAAGGAGCTAATACTTTTAGAGGCGCAAAGATCAAATGAACTTCGTCGTTTAATTAGAAGGAAAAACACCTTGTCAAAGGTTAATAAAAAAGAAATAAATCAACTTGACGAACTCCAAAAAAGGCAGGCAGAACTGACTAGGGAAATTAAACTCCAATTATTAACAAGCAAGGATGCCACGGCAAATTTAAAAGAATTCGCAGAGGTAACCGCCAAGCTTTTGGACGTAGAAGAAAAATTCAAGAGCCTAACCGAAACAACTGCCGAGAGCGTAGCCCTTCAGGCTGGAAGTATTGCCGCCTACAATGACGAATTAAGCAAATTAAACACCAAGTTAGATAATGTAAATACGGAATCTGCCGAATATTCGAAAATTCAGAATGAAATACTTCAATTAGAAGCCAAGCGTGCTGTTGCCATTGGAGAAGTTTCTAAGCAAATAGATATACTAAACGATCAGCAAATAAAAAATATCGCTGAATTGGAGGATGCCGAAACTGAATTTAGATTAAGGCAAGATGCACAAGGCAGGATTGAAGCCTTAAATATATCTACGGAAGAAGGTGCCAAAAAGAGACTTGCCATAGAAGCCAAGCTTAATGAGGACATAAGACAAGTAAAGTCAAATAGAATTAACGATGCAATAGGCTTAATTGACCAAGAAGCAAAAGAAATAGACTCTGAATTGGCAGATCAATTGGTTGTGTATTCCGACAACGAAACCAAGCGCCAAGAATTACTTCTACAAGCTCAAAACGAAAGAGATCAATTAAGAAAAAGAGAATTAGAACTCGAAGCTGAATTGCTTGCTATTTCCGTAGAGAATTACAAGGAAAGCGAAAAGGAGAAGACTGACGCAACCAAAAAGGAAGAAGCAAAAAGAAAAGCCGAAAGAGAACTTGCTGTTGAAACTAGCCTAGAAGCCGCTTCTAAGATAGTTGAATTGTTTGCTATCATCCAGCAGCAGCAAACCGAAAAGCAACTTCAAGAGATTGACAAAAGAGAAGAAGCTCAATTGAATGAAGCTGAACTTACTGGAAAAACAGAAGCTCAGAAGCAAGAAATTAGAGACAAGTTTCAAGCAGAACGAGAAGCACTTGAAAAACGAGCAGCGAACGAACGGAAAGCAATTGCATTAGCAGAGGCGGCAATTGACATTGCAAGCGCTGTCATTAAATCACTACCCAATGCACCATTGGCAGCAGCAGCAGCAGCGCTTGGAGCAATACAATTAGGTGTAATTGCGGCAACTAACTTTGCAAACGGTGGATTGGTTCGACCTGTAGAGTTAGAAAGCGGTACAATAGTTAATACGCCCAATATTCCAGCACTTAGCAACGGTGATAATTTATTAGCTACCGTCAAGGTTGGTGAAGTTATTTTAAACAAGCAGCAGCAGCAAGCGCTTGGAGGCGCACCAGCTTTTGCATCTATTGGGGTTCCTGGTTTTGCTCGTGGAGGTCGTGTTGACTTTGGAGAAATACAAAAAACATCTCCATTTGCCAAGGGTGGATTAATTCCAAGATTCCAGTCCAGCGCAAAGGCAAAGGCTTTTGCCAATGGCGGCATTGCCGCTTTGCAATCTGCGCCATCTACGGGTGACTTTATTTCATCCGCAAATCAGCAGTTTTATAAAGATTTAGCAAAAACGGTTGCACAAGCAACTTATTTAGGATCCAGAGATGGCTTGCAAAGTGCAGATATCAAAGGACAAATTGATCGACAAAATGAAAGAGAACAAACAAGAAACAGCAATTCAGATGTCTAAAATAGAAAGAGCGTTTTTGGATTTAATAAAAGAAGATCCTATTCAAATAATAAATGGACTATCTATTTACGACCTAAAAAAGCCGTTGGTTTGGAAGGATAGGAAAAACGGAAAGACATTGCAACAGATAGCCACAAAGCACAGACTGACTATACAAAGCGTCAGGACGATCTTAAAAAACATAAAAAACAACTCTTAATGTTAAGAATTATAATTAAAAATCCACCGCAATTTATGCCCTCTGAAATGGCAGATTTGGACGGATTGTACTCTTTGGACTTAGAGGCTAATAGTAGAATTGCATTAACAAAGCAAATTGACGACTATGTTGATGTTGGCAAAATAAAGCAAGATACATTTAAGCAGATTGATCTAAGGGATTCAAACAAGAACAGATTGCTACTTGGCAGGATTGGCAACCCTGCCGCTTTGAATCAAAATAATAATGAAATTTTTGACATAATCATACTAAGCAATGACTACTCTTACCCTGCACAAGGATTGAAGGTTGTGGAAAGTTCAGACACTAGTATTAGTGTAATCATCTTTGGAGAATTAAATCAATGGATAAGACCATTGGCTAATTTATACCTAAATCAGTTAGACTTAGGTAGTGCCATTGTAGACTATGCGTACATGGATGGTTTGCATTTTAATTCAGCAAAGTATAAGGACGGTGCTGCACCAGTTTTCCCACCGCTTGTAAATTATGGTAAATGGTTTATAAATAGCAACCTTGAGCAAAATAACCCTCAATCACAAGTTGTATTTAACGATTATCGTTTTTGGTACTCTCCTTTAGCTATGCTAAAGCAGGCGTTTTGTCAAATAGGGCACCGCTTAATCGCTCCTTTTATGGAGACCGAAGAATTCAGAAGACATTGGGGTTACTTCTTGGACCCGAATTTTGAAACACAAATGCAATTAGATGTTGCCAATAGACCGTTTGAGGCAAATAGAACTAGTGATGCCTTTTTCTCTACTATGTTCAATGTTGCAAGCAATGGCGCTACCCAAGGAGGTATTGCACATTTTCCAAATTCGGTTAGTGATCCAGGGGCGCACACTTATTTTTTAAATCCAACGCCTTCTTCTACACTTCCTTATCACGGCTTTTTTTATAACGGTGGAGTTATTGCAAATTTTCAATTTTCGGGAACAGCAAGGATAAATATTGCATCGGGCGTTTTGACACCAGCACCGCCTGAGTTTGTGACATTAAAAGCATCAATAAGAAAGTCCCCTAAGTTTGGGATAAACAACCAGCAAGAGCTATATAACAACTCTACAGAATTAGCATCCAAAACAATTATTCAAAAGGGTACGCTTGTAGCTGGAATAGATTATGACTTTTCCTATGATTTGTCTACCTCAAGCGTGAAGGTATACCAACATGAAGTTGTGTATGTGCTTTTTGAGTACGATGCATTCTTGACTGCTTCAGGTGGTCAAACCTTTACAGAAAGCTACCTTTACCAATTCACAAAATTAAGGTCTGGGGCATCTTTCAAATGCAATGTTCAACAGCAAGTACTGGAAGAAGGCGACACGGTTAACTTTGGCGAATTACTAAGAAAGGATATTACCGCCTTAGATTTGTTCAAGGGAATTGTTCACATACCAAATGCAAAAATAGAGAGCGACACCACAACAAAAGAAGTTTCCGTTTATCCTGAATACCAAATTGACTATTTTAATTCAGGTGTTCAAGAAGGCTACTTCCTACCAAATAAGCAAGAAATATTTGAAGCTACTGAAAAGATTCAAGCAAAATCTTTGAAAATGAATTTTAAAAACAAGGATTTAGCTAGAAATGTATATTTAAAATTCGCCACTTCATCAGATGGTTACATTTTAAGCTTAAACCTAGAAGACGAATTGCATAGTAAAAGAATCGACTTAGGACCCAATCATCAAGAAGGAACAAATGAAATTACAAATCCACTTTTTCAACCCCTTGCCAATGGGATTGATTCCAAAATATCAGGCATAGAAATAACGTTTGGCGTTTCGGATATAAGGAATTCCGTTAATTACATTCCCATTATGTGGGAATCTTCCCCTACTAATGAAAATGACTACCCAGAAAAGGGTTATTCATTCGCTCCTAGAATTGCCATTGCTTACGACAAGCCTAATACAATGATTATTCCTTCGGAGGTAAGCGGACAGACAGATCTTACTAATTCAGGATATATTTATGAAGATTCGGTTTTTGTGGAGTACAATCCATTTGGTCAGATATTCCAAGACGGTATTTCGATAACACCAATACCAGGTAATCCGTCTTACGATTTAGATTTAACGGTGGTTTATGGTAATGGTATAAATGAATTATTAAAAGATTTTTACCAATTCATATATGAGAGATCTATAAATCAGGCTTATTTTGCAATTGCTTTGGATTTTTTAGTACTTTTGGATATTGTTGACTTTTCAAGTCTTTCGTTCAGGAGGAAATGGCACCTAAAGTACAACTCTTCTCAATGGGGGCAAATTGACATTTATTGCAGGCTTTCCCTTGTTAATGACTATGTACTCAATGAGAACCTTACTACTCCTGTAGAGTTAATACCTGACAACAATAATTTTATTTGCTAATTAAAATCAAACAAAAAATGAAAACAATCACATTAATTATTTTTCTATTTAGCTTTTTTGCTACAAAAGCACAATTAAAACAAACGGCTGGAATTTCTGGGGGTTTTTCAGTTTCAAACATACTGTATAAAAAAGCAGTTGACAATCCAGCAGAGTATAGAATTGGTCACTTGCATAGATTTAACTACGAAATAGAGTTTTTTGATCAGATATTTTTTTCTACGGGTGTTGTCTTGTGGGAAAAGGGATTTAAAAATCAAGTCGGAGGCGCTGTTGATTATATAAAGGCAGATATAACCCAAAGATATTTAATAATCCCTTTAGGGCTTGGGTTTATGGCTGGTGATAGGTTTTATGTTAAGGCATCAATACAGGCGCACATTGGTATACTGGTAGACTATGAGTCTTTTGTGCAGCTTTACGCCAATAACAACAAATACGAAGAGAATACATTTCGTGAGACAGAAGATTATACTAGATTTGATTTATCAATAAGTCCCTCCCTTCGATTTGGATATAGGATAGATGCCAATATTGGTATTTTTATAGAAGGTGCTGCCACGTTATCTTTAAATCAATTCATGAACACAAGGAATATTGCTTTTAGTAATCCTGTTAATAATTATGGATTTGGCTCTATGATAGGGATTGACTACCAGTTCTAAAAAAAAATAGTTTACATAAATTCAAAAGGCTACAACAAATGTTGTAGCCTTTTTTTGTGCAAAATAGTAAGATTTAAAAATCATCGTTTATTAAACGATGTAATTTTAATCTTTTTTCAATTAAAAAACAAATAAATTTGTTTATTTCATGGAAAA
>CALDEP010000098.1 GCA_937942475.1 uncultured Aureispira sp. | reverse complement strand
TTTTTTAAATATGAGTACATTTTTTGATCCTAATTAAGGCGGATTTGAGGAGAATAGCCGTAGCTATTTGACGAAAATCCAACGCAGAGTAGGGCAAAAAGTGATTTCATATTTGATTATTACTTAATTCTAAACAACTTCGTTATATCAAAAGTATAAGAATACTTTTTTATTGAACAATAATCTGCCCACTAGCACTAATTTTTTCACTACTCAAATGATACCAATACGTTCCAGCAGCAAGCGTTCCTTTTTCGATTTGAACGCTATTTGTAGTAATATTCGTATAGCTACGAATAATCTTTCCTTGCAAATCGGTAATGATTAAATCAAAATCGGAGTGCTTTGGATTTTTAAAACTCATTACAGTTGTTTCACTAAAAGGGTTCGGACTAATCGACAGATTCAAGGCTTTAACCGCCTGTGTATTCTGAATACTAGTTCCTCCTACTGTAACCATTTGATTGACAGTATCACTTCCACAAAGGTTGCTAACCACTAATTGTACCGTATACATTCCTGGAGAAGCATAGGTGTGAGAAGGATTTTGAAGGCTTGAAGTATTGTTATCCCCAAAGTTCCAAGCATAAGTATCTCCAAGGCTAGTCGTTGTAAAATCAGCATTTAAGCTAGCCGTTATGTGCTGAAAAGAACTTCCTGTAGGGGCATTTCCTGTTGTAATAACAACCGTATCAGGAATAGAAGCACAACCTAGCGCATCAAAAGCGGTGACAGAATAAGTGTTGGCGGTACTAACTTGAATGTTAGAACTGGTTGCACTAGTTGACCAACTATAACTTGAAAAAGTACCCGTTGCACTTAGCGTTAGTGGTGCATTATCACAAATAACATATTCCCCTGAAGCAGAAATAATTTGTGTTGTTGTTGCTGCTGGTTCTGTTATGATAACACTGTCGATTCGTTCACAACCTACAGAATCTGTAATGGCTACCGTATAAATTCCAGCACTTAAACCCGTTAAAGTAGCACTGGTTTGTCCATTATTCCAAAGATAGGTATAAGGTGTTTTGGGACCGGTTACATTTAAGATAATTTGTCCATCATTGGCACCAAAACAACTTATATTGCTGCTGCTTACATTTTGGCTATAATGCACGTAAGATTTGATAACGATCACAGAATCTTGACGTTGTCCATTGTCATTAATCATAACATATTTGGCAGTATCTCCACTGATATCAAATCGAACATAGTGATTTTCATAAATTTCCACACTCAAATTGGGCGCATTATTAGTCTTGTTGGCATCTAAGCTACTAGCGCCAGCACCACCTGTTATTAAATATTGTACGCCATTTAGATCTCCTCTTTGATAACAGTGAGAATGTCCATTAACAACAAAATCAACTTTATACTTTTCAAATTCAGGGACTAAATCTGTTCGCATATCTTCGTCTCCTTGATATAGAAAATAAGGAGAAAAAGGTAGGTAATAATCGGCACTCCAAGCATTGGTCCAAGGCGGTTGATGGAAGAAAATAAAGAGCCATTTTTTATCATTGCACTTAAATTCATCAACCATCCAATTAAATTGATCAGAACCTGTCGTGTAAGGTAAATTAGCATCCAAACAAACAAATTTAGCATCACCCCAATCAAAAGAATAATAACGCTCTGTATTCGCAGGATTATTATCAAACAAATAAAAGGCATCTAAATAAGTAGCCGCATTATCTGCATAGGTATCGTGGTTTCCGATACAGGTGAAATGACATGCTCGTTTTAGCATATCCTTGTAGACACCAAAGAAAATATCGTCGTAATTGTCGCCTATATTTTGGTCAACATCTCCCGTTACGATGGCAAAATCTGAATTTTCTTGCTCCATCAATCCCGCAACTTGGTTTTGAATGGCATTGTTATACCCACAATCTCCATAGGCCAAAAAGCTAAATTCATCGGCTAATGGAAGTGGAGCGGTTTCAAATTGCTCAATCGCAGAAATAAACGTGTCGTTAGGTGCAATTGATTTTACTTGATAATAATAGGTGGTATTTGCCTGCAATGCGACTAAATCAAAGAAATGTTTTTGATCCAAACCACCTGTAGAAACAGAATCAGACCAGACGCCTGATGCCGTCCCCAAATAAAGTGTTCCTGTAGATGCATTGGCACGACGCCAAGCAATGGTTGCCGTGGTTTGCGAGGGTCGTTGAACATTTGGATAACGATCGACAACTTGTGCATTAGAATAATTAGAGACGCAAAAAAATAGGAAAAGTAGAATAGTGTACTTCATTTTCAAAGAGCTACTGAATAAATAAAAAAGTTAACTTATATTAAACATTAAATTTACAAAAAAATATTAATTTAATTACATTGAAAATACTATTACTCCAATTAATTAACATCTATCATTTTATGAAACCACTTAGTACAATTACTTTTTACCTTCTTTTTGTAGGAATATTCCTACAAACCTATGTATGTCAAGGACAAACAACTTGTAGCCCAATCTATGTCAGTACAACGGGAACGGCAACCGCTTTGGGGACTCCATCCATGCCAACAAGCCTTGAAACGGCTGTTTCTAGGGTACAAATAACGGGAGGAATCATTAAAATAGGGATAGGAAATTATTTGATAGATAGTACTTTACGAATTCCTAGTCATGTTGTTCTAGAAGGCGGTTTTGATCCTGCGAATAATTGGACTAAAACCAGTTTGGCAGGGGCAACCGTCATTCATCGAACGGCTTTAAACCCAGCAGGCATTTACAATACCAATCAACACTTAACGGCTTTGGAAATGAATGCTTGTGAACATGTTCGATTGCAAGACTTAACGATTACAACGGCAGCAGGAGCAGTAGGCTCAGGAATTTCCACCTACGGTATTTTTATAGACAATGCCTCTGATTATCATATAACTCGTGTACAAGTCTTGCCTGGAAATGCAGGAAGTGGGATAGGAGAAGCCCCCAGTTGTGGACGAACAGGAGTCCTTGGTTCTAGCCCCTTAGATGGCGGGAATGGGGCAAATGGAGAGAACGGTGAAATAGATGATAACAATGCCAATATCAAAGGTGGAAATGGTGGGGCAGGAGGAATTGCCTGCAATGGAACGACGGCTGCATTAGGTGGACTAGGCGGCAGGGCGAATAATGGAAATGTGGGGCAAGACGGAAATAGTGCTGTTGCAAGCTCTATGGATGGTGGTGCTGGTGCAGGTGGTGGACAAGGTGGTCCTGAGGCGAATGGCTTTTCTGGTGGCACTAGTGGTGCTGGTGGTGCGCCTACCGTACCGCCTTCGGGTTGTGCAGCAACTCCAACGGGACTTGGGCCGATCGTAATTGGAGGAATTGGAGGTTTGTTAGACGATCCAGGGACTGCTGGAGCAGATGGTTTGAATGGGATTGATGGCAATGTAGGTTGTTTAGGCAGTCAAGGAAGTGGTGGAAGTATCCAAAATTGTCGCTTTTATGTTGGTGGACAAGGAGGATTAGGAACGGATGGTTCTGCTGGATCTGGCGGATCTGGTGGTGGCGGTGGCGGTGGGCAGAATTGTTCTTTTTGTATTGATGGAACTGGAAATGCTGGCGGCGGCGGTGGCGGTGGCGGCGCTGGTGGAGAAGCTGGTATCGGAAGTTTTGGTGGCGGGGCTTCTTTTGGTATTTTTATTTGTAATAATGGTAATAATGCTTGGATCGAAGATTGTTTTGTGGAAGCAGGAGCAATCGGGGCTGGCGGAAATGGTGGTTTAGGTGGCGTGGGTGGCTTTGGTGGACAAGGTGGCTTGGGTGGCTCTACTGGACTCAGCGAAATTGGTCGTGGTGGAAATGGTGGTGCTGGTGGAAATGGTGGCGATGGTGGTCAAGGTGGCAATGGGAGTGATGGTCTTGCGGTCAATATCTATTGGTCTGGAACGGGAACAAGCCCCATTGAACTAGATTCTACCTTTGATTTAGTCGGACAGTCTGTTATTCACGTAAGTAATGTAGAAACCATAGGACAATCCGTCGAATTTACAGATGTCTCCTTGCCAATAGGAACGGGACTAACGAATTGGGATTTTGATTTAACAAGCAATTCGGCAAACCCAGCTATTGCTAGTGATAATCCTAGTACAGCCGTTTATACTGCTCCTGGGCGTTATTCTATTCGTCATAATACAATAGGGGCGGCATTGTCTGAATACAAAGGCTTTTTTGGTATTCCTGTAGCTTTTACGATTACAACAACAACAACAGCCTCCAGTTCGGCTACCGTAGGAAATGGCACGGCAACCGTTTCACCCCAGGTAGGAGGAACCTATACTTATCAATGGGATGCCAGTGCAGGAAACCAAAGCCTGCCAACTGTCACGGGATTACTACCAGGAACCTATTGTGTGACCATTACCGATGGAAATGGATGTCTAAATGTAGCTTGTGCAAGGGTCTTATTAAATACCGCTACCCAGTCTATTAATAATCAAGCACAAAACGTAAGAATTTACCCAAACCCAACAAATCACTCTTGTGTTTTGTTAAGCAAAGAAGTCTTGGGAACAAAAGAACTTAGCATTGTTAATACACTAGGACAACTAAAATACCAAGCTGTATTTGAAGGAGCCGAGTACTCTATAAATGTACAAAAATGGGAGAATGGGGTCTATTGGGTCGAATTAAATTCAGAGCGTGGAAAACGATGGATTCGAAAGCTAGTTGTACAACACTAAATCGAATTCTTTAAGTCTGAGACAGATATTTAAACGATAATTTCTATTTTTATAAAACTATTGTATCTTTAGTTAATTGTTCCTCGTTTTTATTTCTATGTTTTGTTTAGAAATCAATCAGATCTAAAAGGCGTTTTATCGAAAGATTAAAAAATTACTAAAGTAAGGTTACTTATTATAATAGAAAATAAAAAACTACTTTAGTCTAATCTTCATCCGCTTTTTGATCGAGGAATTTTCTTTGAAATTTTGAAAAATCCAGAAATTAAGTAAATCTATTATGTCAATTATAACAAAAAAATCAGAAAAATTTTTAGAAGCTTATCTGAATAATTTTTCCCCAACAGGATTTGAAGCGCCTGGTCAAAAAATGTGGTTAGATTATATCAAACCTTATATTGATGATTACAAAGTAGATAACTACGGAACTGTTTATGGGATTATTAATCCAGAAGCAGAATATAAAGTAGTGATAGAAGCACATGCAGACGAAATTTCGTGGTTTGTGCATTACATTACAGCAGAAGGCTACATCAAAGTCATTCGAAATGGTGGTTCAGATCACACGATAGCGCCTTCCAAAAGGGTAAATATCCACACTGGGAAAGGAATTGTGCGTGGCGTTTTTGGTTGGCCAGCCATTCATACCAGAAGAGACGAAGATGCTACTTTGAACCCTAAATTGACCAATATCTTTATTGATGTGGGTGCAGAGAGCAAGGAAGAAGTCCTAGAAATGGGCATCCATCCAGGCTGTGTAATCACCTATTCAGATACCTTTGAAACCTTAAACAACCGTTATTATATTGGTCGTGCTTTGGACAATAGAATTGGAGGTTTTTGTATCGCAGAAGTAGCTCGTTTGTTGCACGAAAATAAGATCAAATTACCTTTTGGTTTGTATATCGTGAATGCCGTACAAGAGGAAGTGGGTTTGAATGGTGCTAAAATGATTGCAGAGACGATCAAACCAGATGTTGCGATTGTAACCGATGTTTCGCACAATACACATACGCCTTTGGTAAGCATGGAAAAACATGGTGATATAGAAGGTGGAAAAGGACCTGATTTGACCTTTGGTCCTGCGGTACACAACAACTTATTGAAGTTGATTCGTGAAGCAGCTGAAGCCAATCAAATTCCTTATCAATTGAGCGCTAGTTCTCGTATTACGGGAACAGATACCGATGCCTTTGCTTTTTCGAATGGGGGCGTACCTTCTGCATTGATTTCATTGCCAATTAAATACATGCATACGACGGTAGAAATGGCGCACAAGGACGATGTAGAAAATGTAATTAGTTTGATTTATCAAGCCTTGCAGCGCATTGAAGACAAACAAGATTTTAGATACTTTACATAAGCTTTTGAATGGCGAAATTTATTAATTTCCTATTGTATAGCAATATTTATATTGCCTTTTGTGCAGTCGCTATGACTGCCCAAACGCTATATGTATTTGACATAAATATAAAAACAAGTCCTGCTTTGCTAGGGCTTGTTTTTTTTTCTACCTTGGTTATTTATGCCTTACATCGTTTGGTAAGTTTGTCAAAAGTAGACAAGAGTTTAGAGGTAGAGCGTTTTAATGTGATTGGAACTTATAAGCAACACATTCAAGTTTATGCTGGGCTAGGAATCCTTGGCGGAGCCATCTGTTTTTTCTTTTTAAATCGCTCGACTCAATATGCCTTGGTGCTCCCTGCCTTATTGTCCTTAGGCTATGTCATTCCTTTTATGGGGAATAAAAAATTGCGTTTGAGGGATGTGCATTTTATTAAAATCTTCCTGATTGCAATTGTCTGGTCTTATGTGACCGTTTTATTGCCTTTTTTAGAGTTTGGAATCCCTATTGACTTTCGAGCGCTTGGTATTTTGTTGGAGCGAATGCTTTTTATTTTTGTCATCACCTTGCCCTTTGATTTGAGAGATTGGGAAATTGATAAAAAGAACCAGGTTCGAACAATTCCTGCCACCATAGGTGTTAAAAATACGCTTCGATTGGCTTTCTTTGTCTTGCT
>CALDEP010000097.1 GCA_937942475.1 uncultured Aureispira sp. | reverse complement strand
TACATAAAAAATTTGATCTTTGAAATTTCGAACCCAAATCCTTCCTTCAGGATCTTCCTGCATACCAGACAAGGCTTCGCCCAACTCTTCTTTATTTTGGTAATAAGAAAATTCATTCCCATTATATTTACAGACGCCCTTGTCTGTTCCCATCCACATATAGCCTTTGCTATCTTGATACAGATCATACACCTCCAAACTAGGCAAACCATCCTCAACCGTCAAGTCCCAGGCATAGGGATGTTGTGCTTGAATGGTTAAGGTGCTTAATCCTAATAAGAATAAAATATACGAAAGGTGTAGTTGCATAAATTGCTTGGTAAAAATAGTCTCAAAGAAATATGTAGCTAAGATAACTAGCTTATTCATACTTTGCAAGTCAAACCAATGAATGGTACAGATTATCAACTGAATGGAACATCTCAGCTAACGAAGGGACAAATAGGAGGTACAATTATAAAAATAAGCGATTCCCTTATCATATTGGAAATCGCTTAATTTTACTTTCTATTTCTATTAACAAACACCTTAAACGGCAACATCAAACTCTCTTAATGCATTGTTCAAAGACGTTTTTTTATTGGTACTTTCTTTTCTTTCTCCTATAATCAAAGCACAAGATACTTGATACTCTCCAGCAGCAAATTTTTTGGTATAACTTCCTGGAATAACAACCGAACGAG
This sequence comes from uncultured Aureispira sp., assembly GCA_937942475.1. Classification (GTDB taxonomy): domain Bacteria; phylum Bacteroidota; class Bacteroidia; order Chitinophagales; family Saprospiraceae; genus Aureispira. The sequence goes on along the minus strand of CALDEP010000097.1, from coordinate 5,940 downwards.
CAGGTACACGACCATTATAAATAATAGGTTCTGGACCAGACACATCAATAATTTTAGTCGATTGAGTGATGGTCACATTTGCTCCCAATACCGCTTCACTTTCGATGTGAACGCCCTCAACAACAATACAACGAGAACCTATAAAACAGTTATCTTCGATAATAACAGGTGCTGCTTGCAAAGGCTCCAAAACGCCACCGATCCCAACACCACCACTTAGGTGTACATTTTTACCGATTTGAGCACAAGAACCAACCGTAGCCCAAGTATCGACCATGGTTCCAGAATCAACATAAGCTCCAATATTAATATAACTAGGCATCATAATTACTCCTGGAGCAACAAAAGCACCATGTCGAGCAATCGCATGAGGCACTACTCTTACCCCTAAAGCAGCATAGTTCTTTTTTAATGGAATTTTGTCATGAAACTCAAAAGGAGGCACCTCTATCGTTTCCATTTTTTGAATTGGGAAATACATAACCACTGCTTTTTTCACCCATTCATTAACTTGCCACCCATCTGCAACAGGCTCTGCAACACGAAGTTCTCCTTTATCTAATAAATTTAATACTTCGCGAATATTTGCTTGCGTTCCCGCTTCTTTTAGAAGTTCTCTATTTTCCCAAGCGCTTTCTATCGATTCTCTTAGTGTGCTCATTCTGTGATAATTTAATCTGGTTATTTATTTTTTTTCTAAGCTTTCAAGTATTTCTTGGGGTAATAACTGCTGTAAAACCTCTGGGTGTTTTTTAAGAAAATAATACCAATAATAACTTCCAAAAAAGACAATCCTTTGTCCAAACTGAGTCGGCTCATGGAAATGTATGGTTACTTTATTCCATAACAACATCCGACTTTCTTCCACCCTAACAATGCTACTGTACGTGTACTGATAAGACTTCATAAAGTTAGACACGTAAATATATTCTGTATCCATAGCCACCCATTTAATGGGCAAAAATACTAGGTAATAAATACCTGCCGTCGACAAAACAAAGGAGACCATCATCAGACGGGCTGTCATTGGTGTAAAAGGCTCTTTCAAATCTTCTAGGGGATAAAAAAGTAAGATTATCGCCAAGCCACCAAAAAAACAAAACCAAAAGGTGGGTAAAAGTAACTTTAAGGCTAAGGTCCACGGAGAAGAGACCACCTGCATATTTTTCATAATTCTACTATTTTAAAGCTTGACGTTATTATTATTCGATAACACCATCAAAAGCTTGTGTGTCGTTTCTTCTGCAATAATACAGCTTTTTTTTGAGAGAAAGTACCGACTATTACAAATAAAAAAGCCTGTTGAATAGGATTATTCAACAGGCCTTTTAAGAATGAGTTTCTAAGCAACTAGAAAGTAGTTGTAACGCTAAGTATATTTACAAAGCAGATCTCATTTTATCATTTTTATAATTATAAGCTGTTTTTTTAGGTCTTCTAAATTGGTAGGTTGCCAAAATTCCATTTCCATCCAAAATTTCTGTAAATCCAGTACAAACTAAATCTTTGGAATAAAAAATATGCTCATCTCTTGCAATTAACTCTAAGTCAATTTTACTATCATTCAAACGATTTGCAGCCCTAAAACCTTGAAGTTCTGGTGTCCAAGAAACTAGTTTTGTGCCACTTAAAGTCAACAAAGGTCTATCTTGAAAGTTTGTATTAATATATTCGCTCAATTGATCTAGATGTTTTTCTGCTTCCTGATGCATGCCCTGTCCCATAGGAACCTTCGTGCTGAGAAAAGAAATTTGATCGTGTGTACTATCAATAAACATGGTTCCAACTAAACTAACCCTTTGATTTCCGTTACAATAAATCGTATCTAAGTCTTTTAGTTCATAACTAGAAAAGACAAACAGGGCTGTATTATTATTACAAATCGTTTTGTTCCAATAAGGCATCTTTTTACTCAACTCGTCCATCAATTGCAACTCTAAGGTTGGTTCTATAGGCGTTTGAATGGAAAGAAAATCGGTTTCTAAACCTGCAAAAGATTGTCCAAAAGCAGCAATACTCTCTTGATTATCTAAAACCAAATGTGCTACTCGAACCTCTATATCGTCTGTGGGGATAGAATAAGTAAATTCTTGCGTTAAAGACTCCTTTATAAAAGTACAAAGGACAATACAGGCCAAGAAACTAGGGAATATAATCGTGTTATTTCTAAGGACAAAGCCGACAAAGCCTGTTCCTAAAAACAACAACATAATTGTTATAGCATGCCCAGACAAAAAATGACTTGCATTCATGTCTACAGGTAAAACTACCCCTAATGTCAACAAGGTCACAAGAAAAAGCCATAAAAGACTAATGTTTTGTGCCTTAATAAAATTCTTAATTTTCATAGCGCAAATATATACAATTCCTATTAAAAACTATGGCAAAATACTTAACTGACTATTTTTTAAGCTATTCTGTACACTAATTTTTTATTAAGAAACGAATAGACCCCTTTCCCGTTAAGCATCTATAATTATTGATTGTGATTGTGATAGTTGCGTGTAATTTTGCAATTTTACTCGATAGCAATTTTTTATTCTGAAAACCCAAAACAATGTAAATAAATTACTATACTTACTATAAATTTATTTTTCAAAAAAAAATTGATGTTTGTTAGAGATATCTGTTCCTTAACGACATCTTTTAGCTTTTTATTACCTCTAAAGTATTATTTTTACGTTTTTATCTTGTTGGGGGCATTTGATCTTGAGGCTTTATTAACTATACGATACCTGTGCCTCCTGTTATAAACAGGGTGTAGCACTTTTTTATTAAAAAATGTTCCTTAAACTCACTATGAAAAAAAAATATTTTGCATCCGACTTTCATCTGGGGACTCCTACCCCCGAAGCAAGCAGACTCCGAGAACAAAAAATTTTACGTTGGCTGCATTCCATCGAGGAGGATGCTGAATCGATTTTCCTAGTGGGAGATATTTTTGACTTCTGGTTTGAATACAAAACAGTTGTTCCCAAAGGAGCCGTTCGGTTGTTGGGAAAAATAGCCGAACTAAGTGACCGAGGTATAGACATTCATATATTTGTGGGCAATCACGATATTTGGATGTTTGACTACTTGCCAAAGGAGTTGGGCGTTACGGTACACCATCAGCCCATTCAAATTGAACTCGATGGCAAACAATTCTTCATAGGGCATGGAGATGGACTTGGACCAAATGATTATGGTTATAAACGGCTAAAAAAAATATTTACCAATCGACTTTGTCAATGGCTTTTCAGATGGCTGCATCCTGACATTGGTATGCGAATCGCCAACCACTCTTCTTCGGCAAGTCGTACCGCACAAACGGAACCTGAATATTTCTTGGGTAAAGAGGAGGAATGGTTGTTGCTATATTCTAATTATAAACTAAAACAATTGCCTGCTGTAGATTATTTCATTTTTGGTCATCGGCACTTACCTTTAGATATATTACTGGATAATCAACACAGTCGTTATATTAATTTAGGGGAATGGTTCAGTCAATGCACCTATGCGGAGTTTGATGGACAAAACTTGCATTTAAAAGCTTTTGAAAACCCTTCTTTTGATTTGAATAATGCCAAACACTAAATATTATGGTTCCTCTACTTTTTCTTTTACTCTTTAGTTGTTCAACCATTGCTTATGCACAAGAATATAGCTTTAAAGAATTAAAAAGCATTCCTAAAGCCAGCCGTTGGATAGAGGTAGATAAAATGAAACAACTGTATCTCATTGAAAATAGCCACACGCTACTTAAATACAGCCCAGATGGAGAATTGCTCTATCAGTTTAATGAGAATGGTCTTGGTGAAATGTCTTATGTTGATGTTAGTAACCCTTTCCGAATTTTAGTGTATTACAACGATTATGCAACTGTTCTTTTTTTAGATCGGACCTTGAGCGAAATACAACGCCATGATTTATCAGATTTAGACATTCCTGAAGTTCGTGCTTTGGCAACTGCCTCCGATAATAACATCTGGGTATTTGACAACAATACCTATACGCTCAAAAAAGTCAATGGTCAAAATGAAGTTGTTACAGAAAGCCCTGATTTGAGTTTGCTGTTGTCAGATCTCTTGGACCCAAATCGTTTAATTGAAGTGAATAATAGGGTCTATCTTAATTCTCCGAACCTTGGAATTCTTGTTTTTGATATTTTTGGCAATTACATTAAGACCATTGAAATCCTCGATTTAGATTATTTTCAAGTCTATGAAGGGCAAATCTTCTATGTGGAAGATAAAAAATTCAAAACTTACCATCTTTTATCCTTTTTGACAAAAGAAATTAAAATGCCCGTTATAGAGGAAAAACTAGAACAACTCTGTATCGCACAAGAGCGTTTATATATAAAATACAGTAATAAGATAGATGTTATTACACTAAAGAAAAAATAATTTCCTTTTTTTTGACAAAAAATTTGGAGAAACGGAATGATATGTCGTATATTTGTGTCGCTTTCAAAGGAAAGATACTGGCTTCTTAGCTCAGTTGGTAGAGCATCGGACTGAAAATCCGTGTGTCGGCAGTTCGAGTCTGCCAGAGGCCACAAAGCATCTTGAATTAATTTTCAAGATGCTTTTTTTTATGCCCTTTTTTGAGCTTCCATTTCATTCCTGTTCTTATGCTTCAATAGTCTAAAGATGAAATATTTACTTTACCTATTCTTTATGGGGTCAACCCTTAGTTCTTGTCTAGAACCTACTCTAAATATTGTCAAAAAAATCACAAGCCCTCTTCCTCCACCATCTATGGATTCTAGCCTTTTGGTTGGAGACTACTTATTTGTCAGCCAGCAGGATTCTACAACGAGTCCAGCACCTCTTCCATTAGATGTTGAATAATTCATGCAATTATAGATCCTATTGCAAAGGAAATATATTGTGCCCCCATAAACATACCTTACATTTCCATTGAACCTAAAACTCAATTTGATTGAACATGAAAACTACCTTATCCCAATTTCTCCTATTTACCTTCCTTATTCTATTTCCTATTTTTTTAGTTGGACAACAATCCATAGATCAAAAGCTGGAAAATTATAAAAATATTGAGTCGGAATCTCGAAAAAGATTTAGCGCAAAACACATCAATCTTGGGCTAGAGATTATGCAAGATTACAGAAAGTCAAAAAAATTTGAAGCTGCTTTAGCATTTGGAACTCAGGCAACGGCTGTTTATCAGTCCTCAAAGAAGTATGAAAAATTTTATACAGAATTTGCAAAGGAAATTCAAATCACCCTAACAGCGATGGAAGGCCAAAAAAAATTTGAGCCAATCGCTAGGCAATACTGGGCATTATACAATAAAAGTGAGCTGATCCTTTTCACCAAAAAGAACAGCCCTAGCAAAACGAACCTACCCAAATACTTGCAAGATGTAGAGAGCATCGCCCAAAAATATGGTCGCAACTCAGAAACCTATACCGAACTTTTGGCAATTTATCGAGACTATTTAGCGGCAAGCCCAGAGCTTTTAACAAGGGTGCTAACAGCTGAATTGACGCATTTAAAAAGCACCGATGCGCTTTACAAAGAATGTTCTTTAGAACTCTTATTTTGTCAAATCAAAATACATGAACAGAAGCCTAATGACCTACTTAGCAGTCACAATTGGTACGCCTTGCATTTAGATAGCATCGAACAGTTATCTGACAAGAGGCAGCCGATTTATAAGGAAGCTAGCGCCTATGTGAAGTATCATTTTTATGGTACTAACAAAGAATTAGATTTTTTCTTCAAATATCATGCTCACATCAAAGACCGATTGCAAGAAAAGAGTAGTTCTTTTTGGAGAAATGGCGCAATTTCTACCTTGACTACTTTTGAGGAGTATTCTAAAAAAGGTGGCTCGATTGGAGCTATTTTTCGTCAAGCTTTGGACGAATACGATCGCATTGCCGAATCTTCGCTAAAAAAATATACTTCCAAGGAGCATTGGATTGCCTAT
>CALDEP010000096.1 GCA_937942475.1 uncultured Aureispira sp. | reverse complement strand
AAATCCATAAATTTAACAATCAAACTGTATTCATACCGCACTAATATATACAAGAAACTTATATCAAAATGACAAAAAATCTCAGTTTAAGAATCCAGTATACAATTTTTGCCTGCCTCCTCTGGGCTGGACTATCCAAGTCTACCCAAGCGCAAATGTTGTCCCTAGATTATAGTGTTGACACGAATTGTATCCTCACAGTTAGTCTATTAGATAGCAATAGCACTATTGCTAGTTTTAATCCTCCCTATCATTTTTCGGTCGGTGGAATTAATGTCAATAGCAACTCGCTAGGATCGGCTGTTATTGATATATCTAGTTTGCCAAATAGCACCTATACGATAGAAGTAATTGATGGGAATCAAGATTATTATTCGGGTACTGCTTCTATTATTTGTGGGCAAACAACTATTTCTCCCAGTTTTTCGCTGGTAGATTCTTTATACCAAAACCCAAGCAACTGTTCTCAGTGTAATGGCGCAGGATATATAACGGTGACCAATCCAAATGGAGGTTTATATACCTTTGAATGGAGCGATGGCGTTGTTGGGGTTGACACTTCTCAAGATACAAGAACTGACTTGTGTACAGGTATTTACACGGTTGTAGTGACTGATTCTTTTGGAAACAAAAATGCAACAAGTATAACTGTTCTCTGTAACAACGCACTGAATCCTCAAGTGGCAACTTGTTTTCCTAACATTACTCGCTATTTAGGGCTAAATAATCAAGTCAATATAAATGCCAATAGTTTAAGTTCTATTGCTATTAATAACAATCAAACACAAGCATATATTATTGATCCAACAGGAGCGATATCAAGTAATATCAGTTTCAATTGCAATGATTTAGGTTATCATAATTTAAGCTTATTATTAATTGATTCTATACAACAAGTTTCGGACACCTGTAATGTATTGGTTCATATTCAAGATTCCTTGGGCACTTGTAATGGACTGATAGCGAATGCCAATAGCTTAGTTGGAAACACCACAGACGCTTCCAACTGTAGTACTTGTGATGGAAGTTATACCTTTATTCGATTTTTAGACAGTCTTACAGCAACAGGAGCTTCAAATTTTGTTTGGAGCGATGGTTCTACCGCAGGACCAACAAGAACCGATCTTTGCCCAAATCAAAACTACACGCTCTCTGTTAGTGATGCAAATGGAACGATTCACACAGCTACTATTAACGCAAATTGTTTAGGAAGTCTTTGTTTAGATAGTAATCTAGTCGATTCTGCTTTACTTTGTCCTCCAGTCTATGCACCTGTCTGTGGCTGTGATAATGTTACTTATATGAATGCCTGTCTAGCAGCTTATACCTATGGTGTGAGTACATGGACACAAGGCGTCTGTGGTGCAAATGGTCTAAGTTTGAACATTTCGACCAATCCTGACGCTAGTTGTGATTCTATAATTGGTTGTTCAGGTACGGCAAACATTGTTGCATCAGGTGGTTTAGCACCTTACAATATCACTTGGAGCGATACAAGCATTATAGGTTTTTCTCCTACCAATATTTGCCCTGGCAATTATACGATTATCGTCAATGATTTTGCAGGAAGCACCACTACTTCAATTATTACTATTGGTATTAGTGGTTGTGTATGGCCTGGTGATACAGATGATAATACAGTAGCTAATAACTTTGATTTACTGCCTATTGGTTTGACTTATGGAGATATAGGTCCCGCTAGAGCATTCATCTCTAACAGTTGGGCACCTACTTTATCTACAGATTGGAACAATCCTCCAATCGTCAGTTTACCAAATCAAAAACACTTTGATGCAGATGGAAGTGGCACGATAGATTCTTTGGATGTAGATGTCATTTCACTAAATTATGGGCGTTCTTATTTCCGTTCGAACACGCAGTCTTTAGCTGGAATTACTCCTTTTGGAATCAATAATGTTGCTGTTTATATAGGAGATACCATTTCTACACCTATTTACTTAGGAAATGTATTTTATCCTGTAACAGATGCTTATGCACTTGCATTTACGATTAATTACAACCCAGATCATATAGAAGCAGGTTCTGTCAATGTTGATTTTGATAATTCATGGTTAGGAACTGATCTTCTCCATATCCAAAAAGATTTTAATAGAGTGGGTCAAATTGAGGTGGCTGTTTCAAGAAAAGACAAAATGCCAATTAGTGGTTTTGGTCCAATTGGAACGATGCATTTCACGATTAAGGACGACTTAATTATGGGTAGATTATCCAACACCGATTCTATTATTTCTGCTGTAAGCATCTCTGCTGTTCGTTTCATCGATCATCAAAACATAGAACTTGGAACGACTCCTCTAACGGGTAATATTGTTATTTCGGAATTATTATCTATTAATTCTATTAACAATAATAAGTTAGAGATTCAATTGTTTCCAAATCCTACGGATGGTTTATTGAATATTATTAGTAAAAAAGCGACCATCACTTCCATCCAATTATTTAATGCAACAGGACAGCTTATTGATAATAATTTAACTCCTGATCTGCATGAAAATAAAATTTCTATGGAACGATTAGCGACTGGTATTTACTTTTTATCTGTGCAAACAGATCAAGGTGTTTTCAATCAAAAAATTCAAGTCATCCATTAAGAACAATTGCAGTTCTTTCGATCTACTTCTTCACATATTTTACAAAGTTACCTTGGCTTCGGCTGAGGTAACTTTTTTTAGGTATTTTTTCGAACAAATAAAGTCTATTTTAGCGCACCAATCATTCAAGTCAATGAAAATCATAAAAGCAAAAAATACAGATTCCAAACGATTAACAGCATTGACGATTACATCAAAGGCATACTGGAATTACAGCTCCAAACAGATCCAGGAATGGAAAGAGGACTTAACGATTAGCACTGAATACATTACTAATAATGAGGTTTATAAACTCATTGAATTTGATGTATTAATTGGCTACTATTCCTTTTATTCTTTGAATAAAAAAGAGGTCGTTTTAGATAATATTTTTGTCGATCCTATCTACATTGGAAAAGGATATGGAAAAATCTTAATGAATCACTTTCTTGAAACTGTCAAAAATTTAGGCTTTGAAAAAGCAAGTCTACATTCAGAACCCAATGCCGAACTGTTCTATGCAAAAATTGGCTTTAAGGTAATTGGTAAATTAGAAACATCCATAAAGAATCGTTTTCTACCAATCATGGAATTAGACCTAAAGAAGCAATAATAATAATTCTCAAACATAAAAGAGCCTTTCATTCCATACTCAAATCGTCTTCAAACAAAAAATTATCACAAGCATTAGAACCAAATAATGATTATTCTTGTTTTTTTACCAAACAATCGTTTGATTAAACTAAATTATTTATCTTGCTACTCGATATCTACACGAAGTATTCGTTTAGAAAAGTACTTTATTGAACGGTTTATGCCAATTAAAATCAATCAATCTACAATTTAACGTTATGACAAACGAAAAATATCCACATTTACTAGCTCCCTTAGATTTAGGCTTCACTACCTTAAAAAATAGAGTCATCATGGGTTCTATGCATACGGGATTAGAAGAAGGTGATCCTTCAATCTTAGCTGCTTATTTTGCAGAACGTGCCCGTGGGCAAGTTGGTCTTATAGTAACGGGTGGAATCTCTCCCAACCATGCAGGAGTTGTCAAACCACTAGCGGCTCAATTAAAAAAGAAATCACAAATTGCACATCATAAAGTAGTAACAGACGCTGTACACAAAGAAGGCGGTAAAATTTGTATGCAAATTTTACATGCAGGGCGTTATGCCTATGTTCCTTATTGTGTCTCTCCTTCGTCTAGCAAATCGCCAATTTCTATGTTTAAAGCTTGGAAATTGCCTAATTTCATGATTAATTGGACGATTAACGACTATGCAAATTCTGCCCACTTGGCGCAGCAAGCAGGTTATGATGGGGTTGAAATCATGGGCTCTGAAGGCTATTTAATCAATCAATTTATTGCTACTCGTACCAACAAAAGAACCGATCAATGGGGCGGCAGTTATGAAAATCGCATCCGATTTGCCTTAGAAATTGTTCGAAAAACAAGGGCTAAAGTAGGGAAAAACTTTATTATCATTTTCAGATTATCTATGTTGGATTTGGTGGAAGGGGGTTCTACTTGGGCGGAAGTGGTGCAACTGGCAAAAGGTTTGGAAGAAGCTGGTGTTACAATTCTTAATACAGGGATTGGATGGCACGAAGCTCGTGTACCAACCATTTCTACGAGAGTTCCTAGAGCTGCATTTGCTTGGGTGACTGAAAAAATGAAGGGCGAAGTTTCTATCCCTTTGATTGCAACCAACCGAATCAATATGCCTGATGTTGCGGAAGATATTTTGGCAACAGGAAAAGCCGATATGGTTTCTATGGCTCGTCCATTCTTGGCAGATCCTGAGATTGTACTCAAAGCAATGGAAGGTAGAGAAGATGAAATTAATACTTGTATTGCTTGTAATCAAGCTTGCCTAGATCATGTTTTTGATCAGAAAAAGGTTTCTTGTTTGGTTAATCCTCGTGCAGGACATGAAACAGAACTTAACTACTTCCCTACCAAAAATAAAAAGAAAATAGCTGTTGTTGGCGCTGGTCCAGCAGGTTTATCTGCTTCTACTGTTGCTGCGGGTCGAGGGCATGAGGTGACTCTATTTGATGCAAATCACGAAATAGGCGGTCAATTTAACATGGCGAAGCAAGTGCCTGGAAAAGAAGAGTTTTACGAAACCATTCGATACTATAAACGACAAATAGAATTGACAGGCGTTAAGCTAAAGCTTAATACAAAAGTAAGTGCAGAAGATTTAATTGGTCAATTTGATGAGGTTATTTTAGCAACAGGCATTACACCTAGAGTCATAAAACTAGAGGGAGAAGACCATCCTAAAGCTTTAACTTATATTGAAGTATTAAGAGATAAAAAACCTGTTGGCAATAAAGTCGCTATCATTGGTGCAGGAGGAATTGGCTTTGATGTCGCTGAATACCTATCACACGAAGGCGTTGCGCCTAGTGTTGATATTCCTACCTATATGGATGAATGGGGCGTTGATATGAATATCGAAAGTCGTGCAGGTTTGATGGCTCCTAAAGTACATCCTTCGTCTAGAGAAATTTACTTATTACAACGCAAGAAGAAAAAAGTAGGTGGCGGCTTGGGTAAAACAACTGGTTTTGGACATCGTGCCAGCCTAAAGAAAAAGAAGGTTCAAATGCTGAATGGCATTAGTTATCAAAAAATTGATGACAAAGGTTTGCATTTGACCATTGATGACAAGCCGCAAATTTTGGAGGTGGATCATGTTATTATCTGTGCTGGGCAGTTGCCTTTAAAAACCTTGCAAGCGCCTCTTGAAGCTGCTGGTGTAAAGGTTCATTTAATTGGAGGTGCTGATGTTGCCGCAGAATTGGATGCCAAGCGTGCGATTAATCAAGGCGCGCGTTTATCCGCTAAAATTTAGACACGCTCTTAGCTGTTTATAATAAAACAAAATACTCACTTACAAAATAGCTTAAACAAAAAAACAGTTGATAACAAAAGTTATCAACTGTTTTTTTTGAGTATGACTAAGTATATATAGTCAAGACACGATGCCTATGCTTCGTTTTTCTTGTTTTGTACTTCAACACGAATGTCCTGAGCAAGTGTTTTCAATTCTTGCATACCTTTACGTACACGAGTACCTGCAGCATTGTTATTGTCATTGTAAAACTTTGCAAAATCTGGTGCTAGAGTTGCAATAAGGCTTTCTATTTTTTGTAATTTATCCATTATAGTTTTTTGTTTTCTTCCGTAATAAATGGATATTACGGAGGTGTTTTTAAAAATATATCCTCTTTCAAGAGAAAACAAATGTACAATAACATCTAAAATATCCAAAGCACACACCCTTTTTTTTTAAAAAATCACTCTAAAAGTCCATTTTTAGGGCATTTGAGCATAAAAAACATCAAAAAAACACTTTTAAAAGATCATTTTTTTATAAAAAAAGACCTTCTTTCTAAGTATTCTAAGGCTGTTTTAATGGATATTTTTAAGCACTTGAACTGTTCGCCCCAACATCTCCTCTGTAAAATCCAAGTGTGTTACTAATCGAATCTGTTGTGGCCCAAAAGCAACCGTTTTAATATCTGCTTTATTTAATTGCTCTATTATATTGGTATGCAATAAATCATCTTGCACCTCAAAGACAACTATATTGGTATAAACGGGCAAGACTTCTTTCACAAAAGAACAATGCTCTAAAGTTCGTCCTAATATCTTTGCTCTAGCATGGTCTTCTTTTAATCGCTCTACATGATTTTTTAAGGCAAAAGTAGCCGCAGCCGCAAGGCTTCCTGCTTGGCGCATGCCACCACCAAATAATTTCCGAATTCGTCTAGCCTTTTTTATGCTTTCCTTTGTTCCTAACAAAACAGAACCAACTGGAGCTCCCAAGCCTTTGGATAAGCAAACAGAAATAGTGTCAAATTCTGCTCCTAAATCTTCTGCTGTATAATCTGCTTCTACAAGTGCATTAAAGACTCTAGCACCATCTAAGTGTAATTTCAATCCACGCTCCTTACATAGCCTACTGATTTTTCTAATTTCTTCTATGTCGTAAATCGTTCCGCCCCCTTTATTACAAGTATTCTCTAAACTCACCAATTGGGTTTCTGGAAAATGGACATCATCGGGCTGAATAGCCGCCTCTATTTGAGCAGCCGTTAAACGCCCTTGCTGTCCTTTCAAAAGATGCGTTGCCAAGCCTGAATTAAAACCAATTCCGCCCCCTTCGTATTTGTATACGTGTGATAATTCATCGCAAATCAATTCTCCAGGAGCATTACTATTCACTTTAATTGCAATTTGGTTGGTCATTGTTCCCGAAGGACAAAACACAGCGGCTTCCATTCCAAATAAATTAGCAGCATAAGCCTCTAATTCATTAATAGATGGATCGTCTCCAAAAACATCGTCCCCCAAAGGAGCATTCAACATCACCTGCTTCATTTCTGAAGTGGGTTGCGTTACAGTATCACTTCTTAAATCTATTATCATTTTTGCTTCGTTTTAGTAGAATCTAAAGTAGTTATTTAAAGATAGTATTTCATAATAATATTTTGTGATTTTTTTATTATAATAGGGTTGCTTGAAGTTAAAATCGTTTTCTTTCGAGCATCATTTAATAGCTAATTTATAATCTATCATCTAACGCCCTTAACTACATGACACGACAGCTCAAAGCGATTGACTTTTTCTACTTGGAAAAAAGCCTTTGGATAGCAGAACAGAAGACTCGTGTTCGTGCTTATGACTTTCAATTTACACCACTGTTTTCGGTAACACGTCCACGCTTTGAAGAAGTTGAAAAAACAATTGCTAGAATTGGTGCTATTGCTGATTATCAAACTCTTTATGATACTTATTTAGCACTTGGCTTTGAGTTGATTAATACACCAAAACAGCATCAAATGGCAAGTGAGCTTGAATCTTGGTATCCACTTATAGCTGAGTTCACTCCCAAAAGTACTGTTTATGAAAGCTTTCCTTCTTTAGAACTTGTTTTGGAAGGTTTCAATTTCCCTATATTTATAAAAGGAAATCGACAAACAGCAAAACACAATCCTTCCCTTTGCATTGCTAAGAATGAGCAAGAGTTTAAGCAAATTGCAAAAGCTTATCAAGAAAATTCTATTTTACATTGGCAATCGGTCGTTTGTAGAGAATATCTTCCTTTGATGCTTCTGAAAAAACAGGTTCGAGACAAAGTTCCCCTTTCCTTTGAGTTTAGAACATTTTGGTGGAAAGGCACTTTGGTTGGAAGTGGTCCTTATTGGTCTGAATTTACAACTTACAATTGGTCTTCTAGTCAAGAAGAAACCGCTTTGAAAATTGCTCAAGAAGCAGCCAATCGTTTACAAATTCCTTTTTTAGTTCTTGATTTGGCATTAACACAAGAAGGACAATGGATTATTATAGAATGTAATGACGCCCAAGAAAGCGGCTATGCTGGGGTGTCTCCTTTAGTGCTTTGGCAAAACATTATACGTCTAGAAAAAAATCAGCGGTTCTCACGATAAACAGAATTATATTTTTTTTATAATTTCACCAACCTAATAAATTGTTAATGAACCCATTAGACACTCAAAGGATTGTAGCTTTAGTTTTACTATTTGTTCTTTTCATTGCTAAAAGAACCAAACCACGAAGTAGCAGCGCAGCTAATCTAGGGTTTGGATTAGCTTCGCTGCTCCTTCGGGGTACGATTGGATGGCTTTTACTGCTCGAATACCCAATCTACATCACACCCATTTAAAAGCAGTGGTATTTATTTGACAATCATATAATAAGCAATTATATATATATTTCTATATCGTTAGAACCACTGAAAAAAAATTAAAGCATGGGATTTTTTAAAAACATACTGAACAAATTAAAAGGAAATCAAGCCACGGATTCTTTTCCTATTACCATAGAAATAATCCCTGAGAAACTGTCTGTTGTTGTTAACGAACATCAAATTCCTGTAACGATGGGAAATAATAGTGTTCGTGCTTTATCTTATTTAAGCAAAGGGTTAGATGCTGTAGGACAGCAAGAGCTTTTTTTTGTGCTCAAAACCAATCAAATTGACGTCAAGGACATCCCACAAGATCCTTTGTTTTTCTTTGCACAAGTACACCAGCTTGCAACAGAAGGACGAATCGTAAAAGAAGGCAATATTACGCAGTTTGGACAAAAAGATATGTGGGGATGGAAAGGCATTGTTTATGCCAAAGCGCCGCTTCATTTGCACAAAGAGCTTCCGAAAGATTGTTTGAGTATGATTTTATTAAGCTTGGAAGAAGTGGAAGCCATTCCAAATTTTGGCGCCCTTAGAATTCTGTCCATGCTTGGAAAACAGGCTCGTTATTACCCTTTTCCTTATTGGACCGATCATCATCGAGCTAATTTATTGATTCGAGAACTCAAAGGTAGTTTGTTGTCAGGAGTGCATCGAATTAATCTACCCGAAGCGGTTGTTACCTTAGTTAATAACGAACATATCTATCTAAAAATTCCTCGTCAATTGATGCTTGATACTTCCAACCAAGCCTTCCCTAGTTCAATTCCTGTAGGTATTTTACCCAATTTAGCCCCAGAAGCAGATGCTTGCTTAACTTGGTCTTTTGAACCCAACACACCAGAAGCCATCACACTTCCTGGTAGTAAAGGGAGCATTGTTAGCGGTTGTATGTTGGTATTAATTGGGGAACAGGAACGCAATTTTGGTCGTGTTTTAGAGGATGGATTTGCCTTATTATTAACAACAGAAGCATGGGAACGCTTTTGGTTAGCGTTTAAGAATAAGGAAGTTTATGAATTAAAAACAAGCGCAGAAACAATGGATTTTTCGCTTATTTGGGAATGAGTCTAAACACAGCATCCCTAAAAAGGGCATCGCCCTGACACCTTTTATCCGAATACAACAGGACACATACCTACTGTTCTTATCTTTATCTTGTGTTAAATGGAGACAAAGCTAAAGCTCCTCTCCCAATTCGTAAGCAACCCAGATTCCCTGATTTATAATTCATATTTGATTATCACTTAATTCTAAACCACTTCCATACAATACTTATTATCACAATGAAACTATTATCACTAAACGTTGGACAACCTAAAACGGTTAATTGGAAAGGCAAGGCAATCGAAACTAGTATTTTCAAATATCCTGTTGAAGGCAGAAAAGCCGTTTCGCTCTTAAATATAGAAGGCGACAAACAAGCCGATCTTCGATATCATGGCGGAAGGGATAAAGCGATTTATGCTTATGATAAGGCGCATTATGAGGCTTGGAAAACGACTATTGACAGAGATAAATGGTCCTTTGGACTTTTTGGTGAAAATTTGAGTACCGAGGGCTTGGAGGATGCTGAAGTTCAGATTGGGAATGTTTATCAAATCGGAAGCGTTCTCATTCAAGCCACACAACCTAGAATTCCTTGTTTTAAACTTAATATTTGTTTTGAGCGAGCAGATATGACGGCTTTGTTTTATAATTTTAAACGGTATGGCATTTATTTTCGGGTCTTGAAAGAAGGTGTTTTACAGGCTGGTGATGCGATTGAATTAGTAGAAACAGGGGCTTATTCTATTACTATAGCAGAAATAGTGGACTGTTTCACCAGTAAAGGCAAGGACAAAAAGTTATTGAAACAGATTTTAGACATTCCAATCTTGCCTGATGGAATTAGAAAAAACTTTCTGTCCTTTCGATAAAGCCTTTGGAGAATCGTAGATTCTCCTTACCTTATGCCCGTTATATACTATAATCACAATACATTATGAGCAAAATAGAAGTTAGTCAACACATAAAAGAATTAAAAGCTTCCCTAAAATTGATGGGTTCCAACCTTTTGGTGGCGGCTAGAGAATTTAACGCCAGTAAGGAAACCAGAGATATTTTAAAAGGTCAAATTGATAATATCAATGAAAACTTTCTTTTTGTGATTGTAGGGGAAGTTAATGCGGGGAAAAGTAGCTTTGTCAATGCGCTCTTAGGAAGCCCTGTTTGTGCTACTAGCCATGAAATTTGCACTCAAGATGTTCAAAAAATCATCTATGGAGAGAAGGAAACCCTTACGCAAGATTCACATCAACGCATTACAACGCGTCAGTTTCCAGCAGAGATTCTAAAAGAAATTACGGTCGTAGATACGCCTGGTACCAATAGCCGTGAGCTGGATCATCAAGTGATTACGGAGCGTTTTATTCCCAAATGCAACTTGGTTTTGTTTGTGTTTCAACTGGATAACATTCATGTTCAATCTGCTTGGGATTTATTCCAAAAAATAAAAGGCGAATGGTCTAAAAAAGTTGTTTTTATCTTAACAAAAGCCGACCGTTATACCGAAGAAGAACGAATTAATTATAAAAATGTCTTGACCAAATATGCGGTCAATGAAAATATAGACAAACCACAAATTTATGTCACTTCTTCCAAATTGGAAGACGAAGGAAAAAGTGCCGAAAGTGGTTTTAGTCCTATTCAAGAATATATTAATAGTGATGTTTTAAAAGATGCTGCGCTCAATAAAATTATTGAAGATGTAAAAATCATCAAGAAATTAATGGCAGACATTAACCAAGAGTTTGGCTTGCGCAAAACAAAATATGCCAAGGATTCTGAAGCAAGAAACCGCATTGCGGGCATTATCAAAGCAAAGGAATCCTTAACCTTGTCTAACATCCAAAATTTGGCTCAAAAATGCCTAAGCGCTTACGATGCCAATACGGATAAAACCATAGAGGAACTAAACAAAGGAATCGGTTTCTTTAGTTTTACCTACAAATCTATTCGCTCTGTTTTTGGTGGTCAAAGTACACAAACTTGGTTAGAAAGCGTTAATAAACAACACGTAGAGCGTTTAAATAAGGATACCAATCTGATTTTAGATAGTGGTGTTGATAGCCTCAAAAGTGACATTACGTATATGGTTATTGGTGTCAAAGAAGAGCTAGATGCCTTGGAAGACATTCGCATTCAACCCACTGAAATGTTCCACAAGATTGACGAAAAACGCAATGAAATTGTACATTCTCTCAAACAAAACTTGACGGACTTTTTGGACAAATCTTCTGTTTTCAAAGGGGATGAAGTGGTCAAAGGAAGTGGCGTGGATTATACGGGCGTAAATGTAGCGGGTGGTGTTGCTGCCGTTGGTGGCGCCTTGACTTTTATTACACAAATTTCTGTCTTAGACATTACAGGCGGTATTGCTACTGGTTTGGGACTTTTGGTTGCTGGCGGAATTGCCTTTACAAAAAAAGGAAAATACATTGCAGATGTAAAAGAGGCTTTGGCTAAAAAACGGGCGCTGTTTGAACATACTTTGAATAATAATTTGGGCAGCTATTTCAACCAAATCAAAAGCAAAATCAACGACCAATTTATAGATTTTGATTATCATTTAAAATCTGAGGAGAATCAAATTAAGGAATATGACAAGGTTGCCCACGAGCTTAAAAATGAGTTGCAAGAGGTAGAACGCAAGATTTTTAGTTAATAACTTATGCTGCGCAAAAAATTGATTAGGTAGATAAAAAATTCAATTTTCCTATATCAATTTATGCTTAATTTTTAATGTTTAATTTTTAATGTTGAATGCTTTATAGTGGAATTAACATTAAAAATTAAGCATTCAACATTAAAAATTAAAACTAGGGTTCAATAAGCAAATCTCAGGTTCTCAATAGGAATAAAAAATATTGCATAAGATCAATTAAAAATGTTTCCTTATGAAATTTCGACTTGCCAGACATACCACTAATTTACAAGCTATCATTGACTTTTATACCCAAAACTTAGGCTTGGAAGTCTTAGGCAGTTTTGAGGCGCATAGTAATTATGATGGCGTTTTTCTAGGTAAAAAAGGCTTGGATTGGCACTTGGAATTTACGGTTTCACCAGAAGCTCCAAAGCATCATTCAGATGAAGATGATTTATTGGTTTTTTACACGCAAAATTCCAATGAATTTGAGCGTCTAAAAGCAAATTTTGACCGTCACAAACAAAAACCTATTGCCGCTAAAAATCCTTATTGGAAAGAGCATGGTTTGACTTATTTAGATCCCGATGGATTTCGTGTTGTTATTGTTCGTCCTCTTTAGTAACTAAGATTCAAATTCAAAAAATGAAACATTTAAGAAAAACTTGGGTTCGTTTATTTGTATGCATCTTATTTGGAGCAATACTAGCTGAGATTTTTCATGTGATATTCCGCTCAGATAAGCTATCAAATTTCATTGTATTTTCAACTACTGTTTTTAGTTTCTCAATGCTTACTTTGATTTTAAGAGTTAGAAGAAAAAAAGAAACAACCATTCTTCAGAGTAGAGAAGATATACTGGATGCTTAACAATACTCTTTGTCGATAACAACTTCTTTGTATAAAACTAAGAGTCACGCTTGGGGCGAATATAAATAATCTTAAAACCTTCTGCCCATTCCGTTCCAACGCCTTGCCAAATCATTTCTATATCTTCAAAAGAGACCTTCCAATGACTATCATCGTCCACTCCTCCATCGCTGTCAATAAATAAAGTCTTCTCCCTTGGGTTAAAATCATATTTCCCTGCATTTTCACCAAAAGGCGCTCCACCACTTACAAAAGTCTCGTTTTCATCTAGGATAATATAGCGCTCATTTTTGGGATTGTGCTCTTGGGTGACTTCTTTTCCATCTTGAATCACTTGATGCATCATCCACTTTCCTAAAATAGCTCGTTTGGGATTATCACAACTTAGAAACATCGTTATCACGAAAACACCAAGAATTAATTTGCTCATCTTTTATTTTTATGAAGTTATAATTTATTAACTCATGTTACGCAAAAAAATAATTATGCTGATAAAATATCAGAATTAATCTATAAACTTGTTCTTAATGTTGAATGCTAAATTTTTAATGTTGAATGCTTTATAGCACAACAAACATTAAAAATTTAGCATTAAGAA
>CALDEP010000095.1 GCA_937942475.1 uncultured Aureispira sp. | reverse complement strand
CTTATTTCCTACCTGTACTAAAAAACAACTGTGTCCATAATATGTAATTCGCATATTTTCATTTACTTTTAGAGTTCAATACTTCGTGCAGAACCCGAAGGCTCAGCGTAGCTAAATCGTATTAGATTGATTATCAGTCAGATCACTTTTATGCATTCAAAACACTAATAAGCTGATAATCAATCTAATGCAAAATGTATTTAGCTGCGCTGCTTCTACGAGGTTTATGTTTTTTGCAAAAAAACTAAAAACTCCACGAAGTATTAGAGTTATAATTACAAAATATAATAGTATAGTTGATTATAAGCATCAATCTACTCCATCAACAACTAAGACCTCCTTAAAATACTATAAAAGTATTATAAAATTAAATCACTAACAACTATAATTTAGTATTCTTGTTAATAAGGCTGCTAGATATGATCTAGCTGTTAATTTATTTTAATTCAACGAATCAAAACTACCGTACAGAAAATGATTACTGTATTCTCAGGAACTAATAGAAAAAATGGTCGTACTCAATTGATTGCCACTTACATTTATGAGCAACTAAAAGCTCAAACGGAAGAAGAAGTACAATTATTCAATTTAGAAGATTTGCCAACAGATTTCTTACATGCAGATATGTACAGCGAAGAAGGGCAATCTAAAGAGTTAGCTGCTATTCAAGACAAATATGTCGTTCCTGCTAACAAGTTTTATTTTGTTGTTCCTGAGTATAATGGAGGAATCCCAGGTATTTTAAAAGCATTTATAGATGCTTGTTCTGTCAGAAAATATGCCGATTCTTTTCATGGCGGCAAGAAAGCAGCCTTGGTTGGTATTTCTGCAGGTCGCTCAGGAGGGCTTCGAGGCTTAGAATATATGACAGGTTTTTTAAATTACTTAAAAATCAATGTCCTTCCCAACCGTTTGCCCGTTTCTCTTATTGAAACCTTGCTTACAGACGACGTACTAACCGATGAAGTCAATAAAAAAGCCTTGCAAGAACAAATAACAGAATTTTTAGCATTTTAGGATTTGCTCTACGCTCAAACTACTTTTGTCGGTAGATATAAGTAAATAGCCCGCTATTACTTCGTTTTTTGCATCGCTAGTCACTAAAATTTATTGCAATTTTACTTATCATTTATTATAGACAGGCACTTCCTTGAAAAACTATTCCTATATTGTCACTCAATTTAAGAACAACTTCAGCATACTTTAATTTTTAATTCTATCACTTCAACTTCAACGAATGTTTACTGCTATTACATGGAATCCTGATCCAATTATTGTTGAATTAGGCGGTTTTGCTTTGCGTTGGTATTCTATGCTATTTGCTACAGGATTTATTCTTGGTTTCTTTATTTTGCGTCGTTTATTCGAACAAGAGAAAGTCAGTCTAGAAGTACTAGACAAAATGCTGCTGTACTCTGTTGTTGGAACCATCCTTGGTGCAAGAATTGGCAATTGTTTGTTCTACGATTTTACTTATTTCTCCAAACATCCTTTAGAAATTCTATTGCCTTTTAAATTTTCGCCAAATTTTGAATTTACAGGCTATCGAGGTTTAGCTAGTCATGGAGCGATGTTAGGGCTTTTATTTGCCTATTGGTTGCTTTCTCGAAAAACGGACAAATCTATCCTTTGGTTTTTAGACAAAGGAGCTATTGTTGGAGGACTGTCTTTGGCTTTCATTCGTTTGGGGAATTTTATGAATTCAGAAATTGTTGGTGCGCCTACTGATGTCTCTTGGGCATTTATTTTTCCAAGAGTAGATGAAGTGGCACGCCATCCCGTCCAATTATATGGCTTTGTAGTGTATTTAAGTCTCTTCTTCTTTATCTTTTCATACAGCAAAAAAGTCTTTGGCAAAGTAAAAGATGGGCATATCTTTGCGCTCTTTTTATTCCTTTTAGGAATCCTACGATTTAGTATGGAGTTCATTAAAAAACACTATGTTTTTGATCCTGATAGCATTATCAATATGGCACAATTGCTAAGTTTGCCTATGATTGTGTTAGGTGCGATTTTTGCTTGGAAGACAAGAGTTAAGCCTGTTGATCATCAAAACCCTTTAGAAGACCATCTAGTAGAGCCTAAAAGTTAATTTTAAACTTTTAGGAATTCCTGTTTTTTTCGTCTATATTCTGGGTATCAAATTAAAAACCCCATGATTCTAGACCTAGAAGATGATGTCCTTGCACAGGATTACATTAAAGCCATAAAACAACAAGAACATGTTTTATGGGAAGGTCGAATGGTTCCTATTGCCATAAAAAGCACCTTTTTCAAAAATGAAATCTTACTCATTGTCAACCTTATTCTCCTCTTCATTGGCCTCTCTATTTCAACTTTTTTGCCATATTTTGGCTTCTCTCTAATAGTACTTGCTATTTTATTAGGAGCTTATTTATTTTACTTGGACAAACAACAAAAAGTTACTCAATACTATAAATTAAAACACAATAAATACATTATAACACCTAAACAATGTATTTTTATTCATTGGTATCAACAGCAAATTCATATCAATACACTTGCTGCTGCTTCCATTCAAAAAGTGCGAACCTACCGAAATCCTAATGGGGAAATTTCTGTCGTCTTCCATACCAAACAAGCCATTGACTTTGAAATGGCGTATTATATAGACAATGAAAAAACAGATTCCATTGGCTTTATCAATATTGGACAGCAAGCTCAGAAAATTACTAAAATCATCCGTGAACAAGTACTCAGAGAAAGATGAAAATTAGATTAAAAGACAAAGCCTTAATTGAGGACTATATATTTGCGCTTACCAGTGTAGAAAAAGTTTTGTGGCAAAGAGATATGGGAGAACCTCCTCAATACTTAGAAAACTATAATCCTAGTTTTTTTTATGAAGCCTGGCTCTTTATCTTATTCCTTATTATTAGTTTTACTATTAGTAGTGGAGGTATTTGTTTTATATTATTTCTCTCTGCTGGTCCTTGTTCGCTATTTTTAGTCCATTATTATCAAGAAGCAAGGCATCAAAAGCTAGATTTTGCCCGTAGCCAAACACAATATATCATTACCAACAAGCGTATTATCTTTATCTTATATCAGAAAGAAACAATTAACATTGAATCTATTCTTTATGAGAATATTGAGAAGGTTTATAGTAATAAGAAACTAGGCGATGCGGCTAATATTTATTTTAAGACCACTGAACCGCCTAATTTTGAGACCTTCAAATATTGGTCTCAAAAACCGCATGAGAAAATTGTCATGGTTCAAGTAGAAGAACACCAAAGAGCCTTGGACATCGTACAAGAGCATCTTTTTTAAGTTATTTAAAGTATTACTAGTATCAAAATCAACTAGATAATAAAAATAAAAAACTAAATTTAAAGATCATTTAAGCATAGTTTTTGCTATATTAATAAAAATAAGACCACACAATAAATACACTATTTTGTATCTTAATTAAACCCTGGAGATGATCAACATCTCTATTCTTTCATTAAAAAATTACAATTAATGCAACACTCTTACCGAGCAACTACAAACAAAGGAAATCTTGGTGTTTCTAAATGGTTAAAAATTGGTTTGTGCTTTGCCCTTCCATGTGTTTTTTTGAGTGCAGGTAATATCAGCCCGCACAATTACAAACCATTAGAAACGGATTTGACCGAATACCAAAAATTAAAAGCGAACGCTTCTGAGGAAATTTTCAAGAAAATTTGTAAAACCGTTAAGGATACTCGTAAAGCGCCTACCTTCAATTTTATTTATAATTATCAAGGAGAGCCTTACTACAATGCTTATTATAGTCCTAGTAATAATACCATCAACTTTGGAGAAGGTATCTACGACTTAGCTGCTGGTATGGGTAGCGATTCTTTGGATGTTGTGGCAACCGTAATGGCACATGAAATTGCGCATTTTTACAAAGATCACGGTTGGGCACATGCCTTTGGAAAAGCAAATTCAGGTAGTGACATCCAAAAGAACGTCAAAGAATCCATGTATGACTCTGACGACCGTGCTAGAATGGAAGCTGAGGCAGATTACTTTGGTGGAATTTTTGGTTACATGAGTGGATACAATACTTTGGGTGTTGGTGGAGAGTTTTTTGACCACTTATACGATGCTTTAGAAGTTCCAGACGAAACGTTTGGTTACCCTTCTCGCAAAGATAGAATTTCGATTTACAACAATTCTAAGCAAATGCTAGAAGACTTAATTCCTGTCTTTAATACGGCTAATTTATTGAACTTGGTGCGTCGTTACGAAAAGGCATCTATGTGTTACGATCATGTTATTGTTACGTTTCCTAGTCGTGAAATGTACAACAATGCAGGGGTTGCTTTGGCACAAGAAGCAATGAGTATGTATAGTGCTGAGGAATTAAAATTTGCCTATCCTTTTGGACTAGACTTAGATACTAGACTAAGTAATGCTGGTACTAAAGGTGCCGGAGAATCTAAAGAGGAGAAACGCCTTCGCTTGACAAAAGATGCTCTTAATTTGTTCAATGATGCCATTAGTATTGATGATCAATATGCGCCTGCTTATGTCAATGCTGCATTGGCACATTGTCTATTGGGCGAGCATGAAATGGCACTTGGTTTGGCAAATAAGGCCATCAAACATGCAACAACAAGTAGTAATAAACTATTGGTTGGCAATGGTCATATTGCTAGAGGAATTGCGTTTGCTTTATCTGACAAAAAAACAGAGGCAAAACAAGAATTTAAAACGGCTCAAACTGGGAATGCACTTTTAGCTTCTGCTAATTTAGATGTGGTTACCAACAATGGGTTTGCAAAGTTATTTAAGAAAAAAATCTCTGAAGAGGTGGAAGGCGAAGAAGAAACAATTGCAGATATTGGAATAGAAGCTATCGAGGTTTTGTTTGACGATAAAGATGCTTTTAAAGTTACTAGCATTAAAAAACAAAATGAAAAACGTCCTGAAACAATTGTTGTTACAGTAGACGAAGAGGAATTTGATGCAACTTTGGTGGCTACTTATAGTGGTCCTTGGAGTGCTAATGAGGAATTAGAAGGCTTCTTAATGACAAAGGCTAATTATGAAGGTGAAACGGCTCGTGGTATTGAGCTTGGTGATTCTTTGGACGATATCCAAAAAGCCTATGGCAAACCTACTAGAATGCTAGGAGGAAGTCAAGTTAACTTTATTTTCTATGAGAAATCAGGACTTGTTTTCTTGTTGGATGCAGATAACATCGTGACTCAGTGGATGATTTATGGAAAGGTGAAGTAAGTAAATTGCTCTCTCAAAATTCATAAGTTTTGAATGCTGAAGATTGAATGATTTTAAATATCATATTCAATCTTCAGCATTCTTTTTTTATCCTAAACTCCCCTCTATAATACTTTGAATAATTTCTGGATTAAGAAGTGTGGAGGTGTCTCCCAAGTTGGAGGTCTCCTTACAAGCAATTTTTCGAAGAATTCTTCTCATAATTTTCCCTGAACGAGTTTTTGGCAAACCTTCTGTAAATTGAATGGTATCTAATTTTGCAATCGGTCCAATATGTTCTGTGATGATTTCGTTGATTTCTTTGCGTAAATTATCGTGCAATCGAGTCGCTCCTGTTTCTTTCAAAATAACATATCCATAAAGCGCATTTCCTTTGATATCGTGTGGAAATCCGACAATAGCAGACTCAGCAACAGCAGGATGTTCATTGATGGCATCTTCGATCGGTGCGGTTCCTAAATTGTGCCCAGAAACAATAATAACATCATCTACTCTCCCCGTAATTCTATAATAGCCTACTTCGTCTCTCAAAGCTCCATCTCCTGTAAAGTATTTATTAGGATAAGTCGAAAAGTAAGTATCCTTATATCGTTGATGATTGCCCCAAATGGTTCGTGCCATAGAAGGCCAAGGAAACTCAATACATAAATTCCCTTCAGCTGGGCTTGTTGTTATTGGCAATCCCTCCGCATCCATCAGACAAGCTTGTATCCCTGGCATTGGCAAGGTCGCATAAGTAGGTTTTGTGGGCGTTGAAAATGGGATTGGAGAAATCATAATACCACCTGTTTCGGTTTGCCACCAAGTGTCTACGATTGGACATTTTTTCTTTCCGATATTATCATTATACCAATGCCAAGCATCTTCATTAATCGGTTCGCCAACCGTTCCCAATACTTTTAGAGAAGATAAATCGTGTTTTTCCACGTAGGACAAATTTTCTTTAGAGAGTGCCCGAATAGCAGTTGGTGCGGTATAGAATTGGTTTACTTTATGTTTTTCTATAATTTCCCAAAATCGACTGTAATCGGGATAAGAAGGTACTCCCTCAAACATGAGCGTTGTCGCACCGTTGGCCAGAGGACCATAAACGATATAACTATGCCCTGTAATCCAGCCAATATCTGCCGTACACCAATAGACATCATTGGCTTTGTATTGGAATACATTTTTAAAAGTATATGCCGTATACACCATATATCCCGCTGTCGTATGCACCATCCCTTTTGGCATTCCAGTAGAACCCGACGTATATAAAATAAATAAAGGATCCTCTGCTGCCATAATTTCTGGAGTACACACCTTAGATGCTTTGTCTAGTAATGGTTGTAGCCACTGATCTCTTCCTTTTAACATCGGAATATTCGAATTAATCCTTTTGACGACTAATACTTGATCTACACAAGGACACTCGCTTACGGCTTCGTCTACAATGCCTTTAAGATCTATTGTTTTTGTTCCTCTAAAAGAACCATCTGATGTAATGACAAGTTTACAAGTACTATCGTTAATTCTTGAAGCTAAAGCTGTTGACGAAAAGCCTGCAAAAACAACCGAGTGAACGGCTCCAATTCGAGCACAAGCCAATAAGGAGATTGTCAACTCAGGAATCATTGGCAAATAAATACAAACCCGATCTCCTTTTTGAACTCCTTGAGACTTTAATACATTCGCTAATTGATTGACTCTTTCGTGCAATTCTTGATACGTAATGTGTTGAGCCGCTTCTGTTGGGTCATTGGGCTCAAATAAAATAGCAGTCTTATCCCCTTTGGTCAACAAATGGCGATCGATGCAGTTCTCTGTAATATTAAGTTCTGCGCCATCAAACCATTTAACCATTGGAAGCGAAAAATCGTATTCCAAGACTTGGTCCCACTGCTTATGCCACAAAAAATGTTCTTCCGCAACTTCTTCCCAAAAATCCCTTGGTTCTTGGACTGATTTTCTATACACTTGATAATACTCTTCTAAATTTTTGATATGATAATTACTCATAATTTATATTTTAATTTTAATTATTTTAATTTTCAACATGGATTAGAGTATAATTTTTTCAATCCAGGTCTACTGCATCATTAATCTCTATAAAATCTTATTAGATGGAGGATTTTATCTATGTGAGAGAACCTTTAACACGTTCTTAAATTAATTGGTTAATAAAGCATCAATTTCAGCAATAACTTTTTTGACAGAAAATGGTTTCAACAGATATTTATCTACCCCAGCTTTTAGCCCTTTTTCAATATCAGACGCCTTGTTTTTAGCGCTAAGAAAGACCACTTTCAAGTTGCTCAATTGATCATTCTGTTTTATAGATTCTAAAGTCTGAAATCCATCTACTTTAGGCATCATGATATCCAATAAAACAACATCTGGCAAATACGTTTCTAGTATTTCTAGTGCTTCTGCTCCATCTCTGGCAATAAAAACAACATAGCCATGTTTTTTAAAGGCATATTCTAAAGCCATTACTATACTAGGTTCATTGTCAACAATCAATATTTTCTTCCCTACCATTCATCTTTTTTGATAAAACACTCTCTTATTATTATCGTTCTTCCTACCCGAAGTCCGTCGACCAAAAAGCAGGAGCGCAGCCAAGCCAAATCGTGTGCTTTTTTTATTATAGGGTAGTTCTTAACTAATTTTCAGATCTTAGATTTGAATCCCAAAGCTTTATTTATTGTCACACGTTTTGTCAAAGAACCATTATTGAAAGTACCTTTATAATTAATTAATTAATTAATTGGCAACTTAAACACAACAACAACACCTACCGTGTCATTATTTTCTATTGTTATTATCCCTTTGTGATAATCTATAATATGTTTACATATTGCCAAACCCAAGCCACTTCCTATTGGCTTAAGTGTATTTTGTGTTTCGGATTGATAAAATTTTTGAAACACATAGTTGATGTCTTCCTTTTGAATCCCTTTCCCATTATCCGAAATTTTTACAACAAGCCAATTACCATCAAGATAATAATTGACATCAATACAGCCTTCTTTTTCAGGGCAAAATTTAATCGCATTCGATAAAATATTGGTCAAGACTTGCAAAATTCTATCTTCATCATACATCAGATGCACCAAAGGATACTGCTGCACAACCATTCTAATATTTTTCTTATTAGCAATGGGTTGTATACCTATTAAGGCTTTTTGTAAGGTGATACGAAAATCATGTTCCACCATAGACAAGACTTCTCTGCCGTTGGATAGTTTTTCAAAATCCAAAATATTATTAATCAGCCTAGACAAACGATTGGAGTCATTGAGAATATTTTCTAAAAAATTAGTCCTCAGCTCCTTCGGTAGCTCCTCTATATCTTCTAATAAAATTTCGGCAGTCGCTTTAATGCCTGTAACTGGCGTTTTGAGTTCATGTGCAACCGTATCTAAAAAATCATCTTTTTGTTTATCCTTAATTACTAAAGCTTGATTGGCTTCTTTCAGTTTTTCTGTTAACAAACGAAGCTCCAAGGATTGTTGGTGTAATAATTTATTATTGGCAATGTTTTCTTTCGATTCGTTTAAAATTTCTAATACTTCAGGTAGTGAAATTTCATCTTCTTTAATCACACTAGCAATGAGTATTTTAGCAGAGGCACCACCAATACTTCCTGTCAATAAACGCTCGGAATAATTGATTAACCTAGCATCTGCCATTTGTGTATTTAGGGGCAAGGCATTGTCTTCAAAAAACTTATCTAGTACCTTCTTTGTTTTTTCAAGCCCCAAAAGCCGATTCAAAATACTTCGAATATCATTCACATAAGCTTCGCCCTTCCAGACCAAAGAACTATTTTGAAGGTTATTCACTAAAATTTTATCGACAATCATTTCAGCATAATTACGTTCTCGGTAATTGCCTTTGGTAGACACAGAAACAAGAATATAACAAAACGTATTCCCCAACATACTCCAAAAGAACGCATGGGCTGGAGGAGAAAGAAAGTCTAGCCCAAATAGTGCGTTGGGTTTTAAACTTACAATTCCATTTGGTCCTAAATTAATAAAATCAATTCCATTAGAAAAAGCATATAAAGTAAAAGGCAAAACTAAGGTATAAATCGTAATACCCATACCTACAAATATACCTGCTATAGCGCCTTTTAGTGCACCACGTTTCCAATAAAGCCCTATAAAAAAAGAGGGACCCAATTGGGCTATAATTACAAATGAAATTAGGCCGATTGAATACAAAGAGGATTCAATAGAAAGCTTGACATAAAACAAATAGGCTAAGGCGATTATTAAAAAGATGGAAACTCTTCTTATCCTTTTGATAAAAAAAGCATTCTCCTTCGACTCTCCTGTGCTGAATTTCTGTATAAATCCATAAGGGATCACTAAATTATTACTAATCATATTGGACAAAGACAGTGTCGACACAACAACCATTGATACAATGGCAGACAAACCTCCTATGAAAACTAAGGTCGCAAAAAAAAGATCTCCGTTCGCTAAAGGTAAAGACAAAATGTAATAATCTGCATTGACCGTTTCGCCTAACTTTAACTTACCTCCCCATGCAATAAAAATAATAAAGAGGTTAAATAGTAATAGATACAAAGGGAACAACCAGATAGCCCGTTTCAGGTGTTTTTCTCGATTGTTCTCTACAATCGCCATTTGAAATTGACGAGGCAATAAAAAGATAGCCATAGAGGACATCATTATCATAAAAAACCAAGTAAACCCATCCTCTAAACCATCGAGTTGTGTGATGGTGTTAAAACTAGGATCAGATGCAATTTGTTCGTAAATGTCGGTTGTTCCATCAAATAAATAAAACGTCACATACAGTCCCAAAATCAAGAAAATAACTAACTTAATCAAGGACTCAAATGCGGTAGAAAAGACAATTCCCTTATGTTTTGTAGAGGCATCGGTTGCTTGTGTCCCATAAAAAGTAGCAAATAGAGCCAATAGCACTGCAATATAAAAAGTCGTGTCGTCAAATATAGGCACAAACTCTTCTATGTCTTGATAGGTCAGTATTTTGTACGAATCCGATAATGCTTTTAGCTGCAAAGCAATATAAGGTACGGTTCCTAAAATGCAAACCAAGGTAACCAAAGCGCCTAAAAAACGATTGTTTCCATATCTCAAGGATATAAAATCAGCAATAGAAGTGATTTTGTTTTGTTTAGAGACTTTGATGATTTTTCTCATCACCACAACCCAACAAGGCAAGACAATAATAGGACCTAAATAAATAGGCAAAAAATCAAGCCCTGATTTTGCAGCAATACCAATACTCCCATAATACGTCCAAGCACTACAATAAACCGCTAAAGACAGCGTGTAAACATAAGGGTTGTTCACCCACTTGCTTGTCGTGTTTTTTTCTGCCCAATAAGCAACCAAAAACAAGATAAAAAGGTATAGTAAGATGACTAATATTAAGGCAATGTTACTCATAAAATTTACTAAGAATTAGATAACTAATAAAGACAGAGCTTAAACAAATCATAAAAATTACAAAATAAATTTTGGGAAAGCCAAAAACAGACTCTCCTGTATTATAAATAAGAACAATAGGAATATTTAGTACAAATAAGAGTACTACCGAAAGAAGGATTAGTTTTTGCTCATGTCGTTTTTTCATTGTCATAATTCATGCATTCTTTTTCAGCAAAATAATTGTCCCAAAAGGTTTAAGCAAAAATTTTATAGCAGAAATAGCTGCCTTAAAATATTAATTTAGCTATTTCCACTAATAAAATCTAACCGTTTAAAAGAAACTTTTAAACTAAAAAACTACTTACTCTTGATTATTGGTGATTATCATTATTAACTCATTTACGTAAGAATATTTTAGGTAGTCTTGAACTTGTTTTTACTTAAAAAATATGGCTTTAATGCTGAATGCTTAATTTTGAATGTTGAATGCTTTTTCGATGAAAATTAAGCATTCAAAATTCAACATTAAAACCTATTTTTTAAGCCTTTTTCTTAGTATTAAGCAGCCTAATAAGTTTTATGAGTTATTAATGCTCAATTGCTTCTCCTACACCGCTGGGGATTCTAATATTTTCAACAATTTCTTGTACTTCTATAGGTGGTTCTGGTGTTAATCTTGAAACAATAAGAGAAATCGTTACATTGACAAACATAGCAACTGTACCAAAGCCCTCTGGAGAAGTTCCGAACCACCACTCGGTAGACGGTAGCGGTTCCATCACACCAATTAGACCCGTTTTGTATCGAACCATATAAAACAACATCAAGGAGAT
Source organism: uncultured Aureispira sp. (assembly GCA_937942475.1). GTDB lineage: Bacteria > Bacteroidota > Bacteroidia > Chitinophagales > Saprospiraceae > Aureispira. Next base: position 5,255 of record CALDEP010000095.1, on the reverse strand, counting down.
ACCAACAACCATTCCTGCAATTGCTCCTTCTTTGTTCATTCGCTTGTCAAAAATTCCCAGAACAATAGCGGGAAAGAAGGATGCGGCGGCTAATCCAAAGGCCAAGGCAACAACAGCAGCAACAAAACCAGGAGGATAAATTCCAAATAAACCAGCAATTAAAATGGCGACAAAAATACTAATACGAGCCGCTAATAATTCTGTTTTGTCTGAGATATCGGGCATCCATTGCTTCTTCAATAAATCATGTGAAATCGACGTAGAAATAACCAGTAATAAACCTGCTGCCGTAGATAAGGCAGCCGCTAAACTACCCGCAGCCACTAAGGCAATCACCCAGTTGGGCAGATTCGCAATTTCCGGATTCGCTAAGACCATAATATCTCGGTCTACATACAGCTCGTTTGGAGAATCACTAGCATTCGAAATTAAACGCTCTCCACTTGGCCCCTGTTCTCCTGTAAAAATAGGTTTTTTACCATACAATGCATTCCCATGAACATATTCAATTAAACCATCATTATTTTTATCTGCCCAAGCAATAAGACCCGTATTTTCCCAATTGCTAAACCATTGAGGCATTTCTTTGTATTCTTTTGCTTGAACCGTTTCTATTAAATTTGTTCTGGCAAAGGTAGCCACTGCTGGTGCTGTCGTATACAGAATAGCAATAAAAAACAAAGCTAATCCAGCTGACTTACGAGCATCTTTTACTTTAGGAACGGTAAAAAAGCGAACAATTACATGCGGTAATCCAGCCGTACCTGCCATCAATGCCAAGGTAATGGCAAATACATCCCAGGTTGATTTGGAGCCACTAGTATATTCTTGAAACCCCAGTTTGACATGCAAAGCATCTAATTTATCTAATAAATAAGTGCCATCTGAAAGCGTTCCTCCCATTCCAACTTGTGGAATAATATTCCCTGTCATTTGTAAGGAAATAAAAATAGCAGGCACCATAAAAGCAAAGATCAAAACACAATATTGCGCTACCTGTGTATACGTAATTCCTTTCATACCTCCTAACAAGGCAAAGATCAAGACTACTGTCATTCCGATAAGAACGCCAATGGTAATATCAACCTTCAAAAATTGAGAAAACACAATCCCGACACCACGCATTTGTCCTGCTACATAGGTAAATGAAACCACTAAAGCACAAAATACTGCCACTGTCCGAGCTGTGTTAGAATAGTATCGGTCTCCTATAAAATCAGGTACGGTAAACTTTCCAAACTTCCTTAAATAAGGTGCTAACAGCAAGGCTAATAAAACATATCCTCCTGTCCAGCCCATTAAATAAACGGACCCGTCATAACCGCTAAAAGAGATTAATCCAGCCATAGAAATAAACGAAGCGGCACTCATCCAGTCGGCAGCCGTCGCCATTCCATTCGCAAGAGGAGATACGCCCCCTCCTGCCACATAAAATTCTTTTGTTGAACCTGCTCTTGCCCAAATGGCTATTCCAAAATAAAGAGCGAATGTGATTCCAACCATGATCCAAGTCCATGTTTCTACACTCATTTTATTTTATTTTAATTGTTAATTCAATATAATGCTTTGCTGCATTTTTTTAGGTTTTAATTTTTGTGCTTAAGTGACTGTCTATAATAGAGATTATGTAAGTAAATTTAGTATAGAGCTTAAAATGACCGTTAACGTAGATTGGGGAATGATTTCTGCGCCGCTTTGCGTAAGAACTAATTTGGCGCAGCATGCAAGTTAGTTCAGCAAACAAGCAGCTAAAATCATCCAATCGCAGTGTTTGGTCTTGATTTTGGTTCTTTTATCAAGAAAAGAACAACAGAAGAATAATTTATTCCCTTCTGTTAAAAATCAACAATAGTTCATTCTTTTTCCTTATAATTCAACTTACATAACCTTTATTATTTTGGCTTTTTTTGAGGCTGATAATTAGCTTAATTTAAATGTAAATTTTTGCCTTTTTCCTGAAAAGGCAAAAGATGTAGTAAACATTCATCTATTATAACAACAAACATACTAATAACAAGTTTAAAATGGAATAAAGAAACCATGTTTTCGATAGACTAGATGCGGATTGTCTACGGTATGTGCTTACTGGTCAATATTCTGCTTGAAAATCAGATAGATTCTCATAAAAAAAACTTATTTTTGTTACTAAATCATTCCTATAGAAAGGTGTTGGGAATTGTTGTCAAAAAAAACTCCTTCACCACAAAAGTACAAGAATAATGAAATTAACAAGCACGATTCTTTCTGGGTTTTTGCTCGTATGTTTTGCTTTTGTTAGCCAAGCACAGAGTGGAAAGTACAACTACGAAACGGTAGAAGGAGACCCCTTAAAAACAAAAATTTATACACTCAAAAATGGCTTAAAAGTCTACATGAGCGTTTACAAGGATGCGCCAAGAATTCAGACTTTTGTAGCGGTAAAGACAGGTTCTCGAAACGATCCATCTGATGCTACTGGTTTAGCGCATTATTTGGAACATATGATGTTTAAAGGAACGAGTGAAATCGCTTCTTTGGATTGGGACAAAGAAAAGGTGTTGTTGAAGCAAATTTCTGATTTGTACGAAAAAAATAGAACGGCAACAGATGCCGAGCGCAAGGTGAATTTGGTGCAAATTGATGCGCTTTCTTTTGAAGCGGCTAAATATGTTGCCACCAATGAATATGATAAAATGGTTTCTTCTTTGGGCGCCAAAGGAACAAACGCTTATACTTGGCTAGATCAAACCGTTTATGTCAATGATATTCCTTCAAATGCTTTGGGCAAATGGTTGGAATTGGAAGGGGAGCGTTTTAGCGAGCTGGTTTTGAGATTGTTTCATACGGAACTAGAAGCCGTTTATGAAGAATTTAATATTGGTCAGAACAATGCTTTTCGAAAAGTAAATAAAGCCTTGATGGAAAGTCTTTATCCTAATCACCCTTATGGTCAACAAACGACGATTGGAAAAGGAGAGCATTTGAAACGACCTTCTATGGAGAAAATCCATGCTTATTTTGATACTTACTATGTTCCTAATAACATGGCAATTGTTTTGGCAGGAGATTTTAATCCAGACGATGTCATTCCTATGGTTGAAAAACACTTTGGAGGTTATGAAAGAAAAAGTGTCCCAGAATGGACGAATCCTACACAACCTGAATTTAAGGTGCCTGTAGAAAGAGAGGTTTTTAGTAAAGAAAGCCCTAGTCTTACCATGGCTTGGAGATTGGATGGTGTTGGCAGTAGAGATGCTTTGGTTTGTGAGTTGATGGATTTGATTGTAGCGAATGGTAGTGCTGGTTTGATTGACTTGAACTTAGTTAAAAAACAACGTACAGGCGCTAGAACCTACTCTTATTTTAATGGTGCTTACGACTATAGTTTTTACTGCATGGCTGGACAACCTAAAACGGGACAAAGTTTGGAAGAGGTGCAAAAACTATTGTTAGGACAATTGGCCATCGTTAAGGAAGGAACATTTCCTGAATGGTTGATTGAGGCGGTTATTAATGATAAAGAATATAGTGAGGTCAAGCAAATGGAATCCAATTATGGACGTGCGAATAAAATGTTGAATGCATTTTTGTACGACCAGAAATGGAAAGATATTGTAGGACATTATAAAAAAATGCGTACGCTAACAAAACAAGATTTGGTTGATTTTGCGAATGCAAAGTTGAAAGATAGCCAGTATGCTGTTATCTACAAGAAAGAAGGAAAACCTAAGGATCTTTTTACAGTAGAAAAACCGAAAATTACGCCTGTAGAAGTGAATCGAGAAGCTATTTCTGAATTCAAAAAAGAATGGGATAAGATAGAAACGCCTTCTTTAGAGCCTGTATTCTTGGATTTTGAGAAACAAATTGCAACAACAAAATTAGCAAATGGGATTCAATTAGATCATATTACCAATCCATATAATAAGACCTTTTCGTTGAATTATATTGTTAATATGGGATCAGAGCACGATAAATTGTTGCCGATTGCGATTCAATATTTGCCGTTTTTGGGAACAGAAAAATACACACCAGCAGAAGTACAAGAAGAATTCTTTAAGCTAGGGGTTAGTTTTGATGTTTTTGCGGCTAATGATGTGGCTTATGTTACCTTAACAGGCTTAGAAAGCTCATTGGAAAAAGGCGTAGAATTGTTTGAACACATTCTAGCAAATGCAAAAGCAGATGATGGTGCTTTAAAAAATATGATTGCTTCGATCAAAAAAGGTCGTACAGATCAGAAAAAAGAGAAAGGTGCTATTCTTTATAATGGTATGTTGAATTATGCTAAATATGGTGAAAATTCTCCTTTGATGGATCGCTTGTCTGAGAAAGCCTTGAATGGTATTACTGCCGATGAATTGATTGGAAAAATACATTCTTTGACTTCTTATGAGCATGACATTTTCTACTATGGAACCAAAACACCAACCGATGTTTCTAAAGTATTGAATGTACATCATAAAATACCGGCTAAGTTGAAGCCGATTCCAGCAAAAAGAGAATACAAAGAATTGGATACCAATGAAGATAAAGTGCTTTTTGTAAGTTTTCCTGATATGACACAGGCTGAAATTATGATGTTGTCAAAAGGGACGGATCATTTTGATTTGGAAGAGTATGTGGACAGCCGTTTGTACAATCAATATTTTGGTAGTGGTTTGTCTTCTATAGTTTTTCAAGAAATTAGAGAATCTAGAGCCTTGGCTTATTCGGCTTATGCTAGTAATGGTTCTCCTGCAAAACAGAATCAACCGCATTACTTTAGAGCATTTGTAGGAACACAGGTGGACAAAATGGATCAGGCAATTCCTGCTATGAAGGAAATTATTGAAGACATGCCTGTTTCTGAAGATTTGATGCAAGGAGCAGCAGAGGCTTTGACGAAAAAAATTGAGTCAGAACGTATTACTAAAAGTGGCATTTACTGGACATACAGAAACAATAAGAAGAAAGGTTTGGAGCATGATATTCGCAAAGATGTTTATGAAAAAGTAAGCGCTTTGGCAGAAGATAAAGAAGGTGTCATTGCTGCCATCAAAAAGTTTCAAGCAGAGAAAATCAAAGGACGTAAATACACTTACTTAGTTTTGGGAGACAAAGACAAAATAGATATGAAGTTCTTAGAATCTTTGGGCACAGTTGAAGAGTTTACAATTGACGAAATCTTTGGAGATAAGAAAAAGAAAGGGAAATTGTAGCGCATTCAATGGATAGAATTAAAAAGTAAATGCGCTGTTCGAATGGTACGAACAGCGCATTTTTTTATTGGTAGA
>CALDEP010000094.1 GCA_937942475.1 uncultured Aureispira sp. | reverse complement strand
TAAGTAGTTGGACAAAAGTAATTAACATTAAATTGGGCATCTTTTGTCCGCTATCTTCCTTGAAAAGCCTCGCTTTAGCCCGCTAAAGCTACGTTTTACAACTCGTTAGCAAAAAAAATATACTCCAATTTTTAAGCTACTAATTTTGTCCATCTACTTAAGTTCAACAACTTCAAGACCAAAATACAGAAAAATAGTAGAAAACTAAGGCAAATGCTGTGCATATCTATTCGGGTTTCTATAAGAGAAAATAATAGAGTAGGAATTGCGTTTTATTAGTGGTGGTATTTAGTTGCTATTAATCAATTGATTTGAAAATTATTTACTAATCTAATTTGCATAATCTATTGAAAAGGCATATCTTAGGGACTCATTTTTTTATGTAAATAAAAAAATGATAAAAAAAATATTTTTTTTCGTCCCAGTGGTAACGTTTCTATTTTTTGATTCATTAAAGACCAAAATAACCGAAACGTCTCACAATTATAAAATCTAAATTTATTATGAAAAATATATCAAAGTTGTTTACGCTAATAGTGGTAGTTTTATTCGCTGTTTCTTGCGATAATACAAGTCAAAATCACAGCACTACTATAGCAAGCCCTGATAAAATCGATTTGAATTCTCACCGTGGTGCAAAAGAATCGCATCAAGCTGTTGATCGTTTTTCTTTAGCTGACGTTGATGTAGATTTTGATGCAATGGAAACTGTTGCAATGGAGCAAATGAATGAAGAGGAAGATGATGCTCAAATTCTTATGAATATGAATGCAACATTGATGGCAGCAGAGAAAGAAGCTCAATTGTTACAAGTAAGATTCTCTATGTCTGATGAGCCAGTAGAAAATGGTATGTTTGTTTTTTCTATAGAATCTCCAGATGGTAAAAACCTAACTTTGGAAATGTACGATGAAGAAGGTTATGAGAAAGTAGCAAACAACAAATTTGACGTAACAGAAGGTAACAACTACAAAGCATTGAATGTAAATTCTATGAGTGATGGTGATTACTTATTCCGTTTGAAAGATGATCAAGGAAAAGAGTTGGTTAGAACTGTAAATATTAGCAACGCAAAATAATGAGCGTCTAATCACAATCAAAATATATTAATCGGGACATCTATAAAGATGTACCCGATTTTTTTTTAAAAAAATTGAAATGAAAACAACACTTAAAATCACAGCCCTATTTTTTTTAGCTCTATTAATGACTGCTTGTGAGTCCAATTCGGAAAATACTAGTTATATGGCTTCAACGGCTATTAACATAAATGCATCTGTAGTAGAGCTAGATGAATTTAAATTTGATGCCACAAATCTTGAAATTATAGAACCTGTGATGATGGAAATGATCTCAGAAGAAGCTGTTTTGTCGAATATCCATAGAAGTTTAATGGCAGCAGAAAATGAGGCAGAATTATTAGACGTTAAATTTTCAATGTCAGATGAACCTGTAGAAAATGGCTTGTTTCTTTTTGGAATTGAATCTTCTGACGCTAAGAAATTGGTCATAGAGATGTATGACGAAGAAGGATATCAATTAACTGCTAATAATGAGTTTCGAGTAGAAGAAGGGAGTAATTATAAAGCGTTAAATGTCAAAGGAATGGGAAATGGGGACTACATTTTTCGTCTAAAAGATGGAAAGGGAAGAGAACTTAATAGAACAATTAATATTGTTAATAAATGATATTAAAGAATTATTGATAGTCAGGTTTTTAACAAAAAAAAAATATTTCAAAAAAAAAGTAGATAAAATTTGCTTTTCTAGTGCTAGAAAATTATTTTGCTATTGATAAAAAATAAAGAAAAGTATTCGTTGTTATAAAAAGTAAATATGTAACAATATCCCCCCCTTTTCTAATATTGATTAATTATTAATAAGGACCTACTAAAAAAAAAATTATGAAAAAGTATACGAGCTTATTTCTTCTAGGGTTATTTGTGCTTTTGTTTACTGCATCTTGTAGTGACCAAACAAATACTGCTAAATTAAGTATTGATACTGAAAAAACTAGAGCTGGACAAGCTGAGTCTATGCAGGTGAATTTTAAAGGACAAATGGTTACAATTGAAGCTGGAGACATGGTTGGTACTGCTAAAGCTATGAATGCTGATGACGCAGATGCTCAAACAATCGTTGATATGAATACAGCATTCATGAGTGCAGAAAAAGAAGCTCAATTATTGGACGTAAGTTTTACAATGTCTGATGAGCCAGTAGAGAATGGTATGTTCATCTTTGGTATTGAAACTAAAGATGCTAAAAACCTAACTTTAGAAATGCATGATGAAGAAGGTTTTGCAATGGTTGCAAACAACAAGTTTAATGTAACAGAAGGAAACAACTACAAAGCATTAAACGTAGAATCTTTGGAAGCAGGTTCTTATAACTTCCGTTTGAAAGATGACGCTGGTAAAGAATTGAACAGAGTTGTAACAGTAGCAGAAGAAAAATAATGCACCGTCCATGTATTATAGAAAATCTCCCTTCTTTTTTGGAAGGGAGATTTTTTTATTCGTAGAGGTGTTGTTTTAATCACTTATTGAAGGTTATGACAAATAGAATCAACGAATCTAGATATTCTTGAAGTAGAGGGGAGACTGGTTGCCTCTATGTAAATTTTCGTGCTGAGGATTTGAAAACTAGTAGCAAGTTGTATTAGCTCTCAAAGAACGACAACACTTAGCTAATAATTTAATATAGTTTCTTTTTTAAAATATTTAAGCCTTTGAGGTAACAGTACTATAGGTATTATCATATAAAGGAGTAATATCCTATTCTATGGATATGTAATAATACAATAGCCCCCCAGTAATAAAGCATGGAGCGAAATAAGCTATCAAGTGGCTGTCTCCTAATTTATTTATTTACTGATGTTACGCAAGAAATAATTAGAGTCATAAAAAAAAGCAAAATTTAGGCGTCAATTTGTTCTTAATGCTGAATTAAACATTAGAACAGTGCTTAAATAAGCAAAGGGAGGTTTCAGTCGTAATTGAAAAAAGCTTATTCGCAGGCTCATGAGAGAGTTCTTGCATAACATGAGTTATTTACTTAAACCCAGTTTTAAATTTATAAAACGAACAAAGATGAAAAAAACAATACAATTTCTAAAACTGTCTATTTTTTGTTTAACTTTTTTGACACTTTTTTCTTGTAATCAAGAGTGTAATTGTGAAGAGACTGCAAAAATATCTGATGCGACGACTAGAGCGGTAGATTTAGATGTAAATAAATCCTTCAGACAGCGATTAGTTAATAGCGTATCAGCCGAGGTAAAGACGGTAGGAAATATCCCTAGATTCAATTTTACAATGGATATGCTACCAGAAGGTACTTTACCTTCGGATTTGGATATTTTGACTAAAAACCTGAGAGAAAGTAGAAGTGAAGCTTCTGCAAATGTCGAAGCAACAGAATTGGTTACTAGTATTTTTAATACCTTGATAGCAGTTGAAAATTCACAAAACCAACTAGAAGTTGAATTTTCAATGTCTGCTGAGCCTGTTAATAATGGAACGTTTATTTTTGGCATTAAATCAGAAGATAATCAAGATTTGACCTTGATGATGTATGATGAAGAAGGTTTTGGAATGGTTGCTAATAATAATTTTGAAGTGCAAGAAGGAAGTAATTACAAAGCTCTAAATGTATCTGACCTAAAACCAGGTGGTTATATCTTTAAATTGAAAAATGAAAAAGAGGGCAGAGAATTAGTGAAACGTGTTGAAATTGTAGAATAAAATATAGCATCAATTTATTGATGCATTCTGAAAGGGGTGAACTGTATGATACAGTTCACCTTTTTTTTTGTGCGCTATAGATTTTATTTGCCATTAGGAGTTATATTCTTTGTGATAATGCCTTTAGAAGATAATTTAGATGGTTGGAACAAGCTATATAAGTGATTGCCTTTACGATTAATAATAGAAATGGAGCATGAAAACTATTAAAAAACTACCTCAACTATAAGCTTAAAATAGAAGGTATTAGGTATTGGATTTTATTATAAAACTTGTGTCATAAAATCATGATATTCCTTATTGTTAAAAATGAATTTCTTACCATAAATATGATTTTTGCATAATTAAAAGGAACGCAAAGATTTGTTTCTGTCTTAACATCTGTAATATACACTTGTGTTATAGTAAATATATGTGCTATTTTTATTACTTTTGATTAACATCAATTAATTAAATAATGGCAAGAATAGGCGCCTAAAGAATAAAAAAAAGTGCTTTTTTTGTGAAGAAATATGCAATCGCTACAATGTATTACTATACATTTTTTTAGCTTTGTAATTTAAAACACACCTATTATTGATATTCCCCATTAATTATTTGATAATCATTATATATATACATGTAATTTTTAGAATATAATTAATGTAAATTAATTGCTTATGAACAAATGGCTCCTCATTTTTAGCACCTTATTACTAAGCGTGTATTCTATTGTCTCTAATGCCCAAGTTGGACAAACAGGTCTTTTGGATGTAGAGACAACACCTCCAGACAGTATTGTTGTCTGTGGTGACTCTGCCTTCTTTAGTGTTGAAATAACGAATACACACAGTCAACAGCTAACTGGTTTGGTATTTAATCCCAAAATGATCCCTGGTATGATTTACATCGCAGGATCAGTTACAGGGATGGCAGAACAAAACATAGCAACCCTTAATGAACCCCTATTTTCATTAAATGCTATTAACCCAAACCAAACTATTGTTTTAACTTTTTATGCGAAGGCAGAATGTTCGATTATTGATCAAGTAATTAATCTAGGAAATGGTTCTTCAAGTGGCGGTTTGGCTACGAATGAAACTAGAGTAGATTATTTGAACAATGGTGCTTCTGAATTTTCGTTAGAGTTTAATGGATCTAACTCATATAACATTTTGTATGCAGATATTTTCATTTCTACGATTACAAACCAAGTAAGGCAAACCATTCCTGGGGCTGTTTATTCTCGAAATATTTCCATTCAAAATGGTGGATTAGGAAAAGTGGAGTCTTTGACTTTACTAATTGATTTTGAAACAGGTGTAGCTGTTTCTGGAACAAATATCGGTAATTTCAACCTTTCTGGGCAAGTAGCCACCGTTACTTTTGGACCAGCAGATTTTGCTATGTTCGGAAATGGAGATGGATATTTTGAACTAGATGAGGTAATAAGCTTGGTTGATACCGTAACCATGCTGACTTGTGATGGTGGAGAAACAAAGTACACCGCATTTTGGGGCTGTAATCCATTAGATACTTGTCAAAAAGATAATGCTTACGCAAATACTATTTTAATTGGAGGTCAACCTATCTTACAATCAGATATAGTAATAAATGAACCGACCTTTTTTGGTTGTGCAGATACTGGAATAGTAGCTGTAGAATACAATAATATAGGAATAGAGTCATCAGTTGGTGGTGCTAACTACTATAATGTAAGATTGCGTTATGAATCTAATCAAGAAATTGTCAATTATGTAGGAGTAGACCTAAATGGAGCAGATATCTTCAATGGTGTACCAACTACAACGGTTGTTATTAGTAGTAATGGTAACCTGATAGAGCGAAAAGAAATTTTGCTTGATAATTACTTTACAACAGATCCTGATGGACCTGGAGGCTTGGAAGATTTAGATAATGATGGATATTATGATGATATGGCTATAGGCGAAACCTTGCTTGTAACGTATAAATATTTATTAGAATCGCCAGCTTCTTTTGCTAATTGTCCAACAGATTTTAGTTATCTGTTTTTTAGAGAAACGATCTATGGTTATAATAACTGTGGTACCGTTGTTCGTGGACAAATTTCCCGTAATGGAACCGTTCAGGGTTATCCTGATGGTGCTGCTTTGGTGACAGGTCCTTCTGATATTTCACCAACAGATACGATTACAATTACGTTCGAAAATAGCTTTGAATTTAGTGAGTCAGGTCGCTTCAAAAGTGCCTTTCCTAGTTCATTCATTTCTACTTTGAAATGTGATAGTAGTCAAATCAAAACATATTTGACCTTAGATCCAGGATTTCAAGTAGTTCCAGGATCTGTACTAGCAAACGGGGTTCAAGTACCCTTTACTGTTAATGGAAGCCTAATAACGATCTTTGGAGGAGAGTTGATTGGTAGACAAACAACGAATCATTTTAGCCTTGATTTAACGTACGATTGTAGTATTCCTGTAACTGTTGGAGGAATACTAGAATGGCGTACTGTTTTATCTTGTGACTGTGGCGATGAAATTAATTTGGGCTGCCAAAGCCAATTTATTTCAAGACAATGTCCTGGTCCTCCATGTTTTGGAACTAGATCTTTTGACGTAGAAAGAGCTACATTTGGTTGGACAGATGCGACACAATCTACTCCAGTTACGGCTTCTACGCCAGGACTGTCTTTAGAACGTGCTTATGAATGTGATACCGTATGTGCTTATGCTTCAGGAGATATTGGAGTTGGCACAGGAATATCACTAGACAATGCACATGTTAATGTATGGTATAGAGCTCCAGCGCTAGACCAGTCATTTAACTATGGACGTGGAGAATGGATTATTTATGATGCTAGTACAGGAACAACACATAGAGTTCCAACTACTACACCATCATTTACGACCAATGGAGCGCCTTCTAGTACACATCAAATGACATTTGATGCAACCAGTGCTATTTTAAGTACCGTAGGGCTTTTGGAAGATGGTGATAGCCTTAATATTAAATTATATCTTGCTGTTAACAAAACAGATGATTTTCCTTTAGGGGCCTATCAATTTCCAAGATTTAGAGCACAGCATGCTTATATAGATGCTCTAGGAGATACGATAACTTGTAGTTCTTATGGAGCAAAATTTGCGATATTAAAAACTAAAACATTTATTCAAACAGCAAGTGGAAGTACCAACTTAGGTAATTTTTCTACTTGTGGAGAACATACCTTCCTATTCGGTAGTAAACTGATAGGAGGATTAGGCGTTTTGGATGATTTTCCTAATGAGTTTAGACCAGTTAATGTATGGAATGATACCTTATTTTATACCCTTCCTCAAGGCGTGTATTATGTACCTGGATCTATACAATTTAACAATGGAACACCATCTACCGTCAATCCTGGTTTCGATCCTGTTACTAGAGAGTTAACCTTGATTGGTAGCGAATTGTTTACGAATGGTTGGCCTCTATTAGATCGAGTAGACGATTTAGTACGAACGATTGAATTTAGAGTCTCTAGAGATTGTGATGCTATTATCGGAAACAATGATATTCCTTCTGAGTATGGTTATACTGGTTATGCACATGCGCCAGATCCATCTTGTTATGAACCAGAAATAGCCAATACAGAGTGGGACATCGTTATCGATAAGCCTGACCTCGAAATAGATGCTTCATTGACAATTATAGAAGGATTTGAACGTGACTTACAATGGAATATAAGACTTTGTAATAATGGTAATATCTTTTCTGATAATAACTGGATTTACATCAATGATACTTCAGGTAATTTAACGGTTGTCAATATCATTGATTTGAGTAATGGTGGAATTTCAGTTCCATTTACTCAAGTAGGAACGTATATCTATGTGAATACAGGAATGCTTTTGGAAAGTTCTTGTATGGATTTAGAAATTACTTCATTGAACAATGATTGTACGCCAGGACGATTAAATACACTAGAAGTATTTAGTGGTTGGTCTTGTACACCAGATTCAATGTACAATCCAATGGCTTGTCATACAGATACCATACCATTGTCATACATTACTAAAAGAGCAAACTTACAAACACGAGTGACTTTCCCACCTAATAATAGGATTGACATTTGTACACCATTTGACTTCAAGGTATTGTTAATTAGTTCTTTGGAAGGAGATATGGGCGATATTACGCACTTTGTTGATTTGCCAGTAGGCTTATCTATCCTACCAGGAGCTACTTATGAGTATCCATTAGGAACGGCTCCTCAGCCATTACCTTTGCCAACAAATCAATTTGGAACAAACACAGCAGGATGGGATTTGACTTCTATCATCCCTGGTTTGACAAATGGGTTTACAGGTACTCGTGATACAATGCTAAATAAACTTAAGTTGAATTATAGCATGATTGCTAGTTGTGATTTTGATCCTTATAATTTAGTAGGAATTAATTCAAATGGCTATACCAATTGTGGTGAATTAGTAGATTTAGCTGCTCGTAAAAAAATATTAATTAATGGATTCCCAGTACTAGATAGCACAGGGGTGAATTTAATCTTAGTTGATAACTCTTCTACTTGTTTGAATCAAGTAAGTGCGGTTGTGAATGTACAGAATAATTCTATTGGTAATTTAAGTCTACTAAATAGATTAGAAGTGACACTTCCAGCAGGAATGAATTATGTGTTAGGATCTCATGTTCCTGATCCAATTGTTCAACAACAAGGTGGAGGAACAGAGTTATTAACGTTTGAATATCCTAATCCTTTGGGATCTGGTGCTACAGCAACGTTTAATTTTGATTTAAATTTAGACCAAGCGATCACTTGTGGACCTTATAGCATCATAGCTAGATCTCTTATTAGAGATACTGCTTTCTGTGCGCTTGTAGGGCAAAATTGCGAAATTGGTGCTACAACAGGTGCTGATACGTCAGCAATATCTGTTCAAACAACGATAGATCCATCTTTTACAACTAGTGTCATAGAACCATGTTTAGGAGATAGCTTTAGTTTAGCAAGTATTGCTACTTGTGGAACGCATTTCTGGGATTTTGGAGATGGCAATACAAGTACGGCTGTTAATCCTACCCATACTTATACAAGTACACCTGGATTATACACCATCACGCATATCGTGACAGGTCTTTGTAGTGTAGATACAAATGTGACAACGATTAATGTACTTAACCTATGTTGTGTACTGGATCTTACGATAACAAGTACAGGAGTTAACTGTAATGGAAGTTGTGATGGTACGGCTACAGCTGTGGTATCAAATGGAACAGCTCCATATACTTACTTATGGGGAAATCTTTCAACAACGTCAACGATTACAAATTTATGTGCAGGAACGTATGCCGTAACGGTAATAGACGCTGCTGGATGTTCTGAGACAGCAATGGTCAGCATCTTAGATAATACGACTCTTTTAGAAGGAAGTATTACCTCATCAGATGTGACTTGTGGAGGAGCTTGTGATGGAATAACAACGGTAACTCCAATAGGAGGAACGGCACCATATACTTACGCTTGGTCAAATGGATCAACAACGATTAGTCTTGGTGGCTTGTGTGCAGGAACTTATATGGTAACCATAACAGATGCCAATGGCTGTGATGTTGTATTAACAACAGTAATAACAGAGCCAACAGCATTAACACTCACAACAACAAGTACAGGAATCAACTGTAACGGAAATTGTGATGGAACCGCAACAACAGTAGCTTCAAATGGTACAGCACCTTATACTTACGCTTGGTCAAATGGATCAACAGCGATTAGCCTTAGTGGTTTGTGTGCAGGTACTTATGGCGTAACGGTAACAGATGCCAATGGTTGTACGACAGCAGGAAGTGTGAATGTAGATAGCACAGCACTTCTAGCAGCAAGTATTGCATCAACAGATGTAACTTGTGCAGGAACTTGTGATGGAACAGCAACTGCAAGTCCAATAGCAGGAACGGCACCATATACTTATGCTTGGTCTGATGGATCAACAAGTAATAGCCTTACTAGCTTGTGTGCAGGAACTTATACCGTAACGATAGCAGATGCCAATGGCTGTGATGTTGTAGTAACAACAGTAATTACAGAACCAACAGCATTAACACTCACAACAACAAGTACAGGAATCAACTGTAACGGAAATTGTGATGGAACCGCAACAACAGTAGCTTCAAATGGCACGGCACCTTATACTTACGCTTGGTCAAATGGATCAACAACTAGTAGCCTTAGTGGTTTGTGTGCAGGAGCTTATGAAGTGACAGTAACAGATGCAAATGGTTGTACAACAGCAGGAAATGTAAATGTAGACAGCACAGTTCTTTTAGTAGGTGATATCTCATCAACAGATATTATTTGTAATGGAAGTTGTGATGGAACAACAACTGCAAGTCCAATAGGAGGGACAGCACCATATACTTATGCTTGGTCAAATGGATCAGCAAATAGTAGCCTTAGTGGCTTGTGTGCAGGAACGTATACAGTAACTATAGCAGATGCTAGTGGATGTGATGTTGTTTTGACTACTGTAATAACAGAGCCAACAGCATTAGCGATTAACATAACAACGACAGATGCAAGTTGCGATCCTAATCCGGATACCACAACTTGTATTGCAACAGCTTGGCGCAATAACAGACATGCCGTTTGGTTGCCAAACTTACCAAATACACCAGATCGTAAATTTGTCTTTGAAAACAACTCAGGCAGATTGCACCAATATTCTAACGGAACTGCTCGAATTACAGGAATTATTGTAAATCGTTCCAATTCAAATCAACGTTGGGCAGTAGATGTACACTTCACGAATGGAATGGATTGGACAAGCTGGTCAGCATTGGGACGTAGTTACAAAGATCAATCAGGTGTCGCTGGACAAAATTACATTGATTGGACATATTACATCATGGATGCTACTAAAGCAAATACCTTGACAGGTCTTGGAAGCTATAGCGGAACCGTATTAAATCTAACACATAAACCTGCAAACTATACTTATGGATTGCAAGTAGGTCTTGCAGCAAATGATAAAGATGCAGACTTTGGGTTCTCTTGTTGGTTTAAATATAGATCTGCAGATGGTAGCCTAAGAGGTCGTGGTGACTTCAATGCAGATTTGAATTGTGCTAATGCGCCTTCTTGTGATGGAACAGCTCAAGCAACAACGACAGGAGGAACAGCACCATATACGTATACTTGGTCAAATGGTTCTTCTAGTAATAGCTTGACAGGACTTTGTGCAGATACATTTAATGTGACGGTAACAGATGCAAATGGTTGTTCTACAGATACAACTATTATCATTGATGCAGAAGTTTGTTGTAACGTAACAATCGCAGCAACAAGCACCAATGTTACTTGTGCAGGAAGTTGTGATGGAACGATCTCTTCTACTTTAACAGGAGGATTGGCTCCATACACTTATGCTTGGTCAAATGGATCAACAACTAGTAACTTGAATGGCTTGTGTGCTGGAACTTATACGCTCACAGTAACCGATGCTAATGGATGCACGACAAGCGTTACAAGAATAATTACAGAACCAAGTGTTACAATGGTTTCGGTTTCGGTAACAAATGTTAGCTCACAAGGCGCAAGTAACGGAAGCATTACCGCAAATCCATCAGGAGGCACTAGTCCTTACACTTATTTGTGGTCGAATGGACAAACAACTCAAACAATTTCTGGGCTTTCAGCAGGTACTTATACGGTAACCGTTACAGATGCAAATGCTTGTATAGCAATTGCGACAGGAACAATTACGGAACCTTTTATTTGTGATGGATTCCGTACACAAACGCAAGGAGGTTGGGGAGCAAGACCAAGAGGAAATAACCCTGGAGTTTATTTACATTCAAATTTTGCAAGTGCTTTTCCAAATGGTTTAGTCGTTGGTTGTACCAATACATTGACCTTTACAACAGCACAAGCAATTACTAACTTTTTACCGACAGGTAGTGCTCCTTCTGCTCTTCCTTCTGGAAACATAACAAATCCTACAAGTTATAGGAATGTATTTGCAGGACAAGTGACGGCATTAAGCCTTTCAGTTGGATTTGATAATTATGATTCAAATTTTGGAACTTCTTCAGCGAATTTGAAAGATTTAGTTATTCTTTCAGGAACATTTGCGGGTTGGACCGTTCAGCAATTATTGGATGAAGCAAATCAAACAATTGGTGGTTGTGCTTCCAATTATTCTTTCTCTGCCTTGAATAATGCGGTTTCGTCAGTAAATCAAAATTATGTTGGTGGGAATACTACAGGAAGTTTCTTAGGTTGTCCTTTGAACATCACCTTGGTTCAGACGGATCCAAATTGTATAGGAACAAATGTAGGGTCAATTGATCTTACTGTTTCAGCAGGAAGTGCACCTTATACTTATACTTGGTCAAATGGAGCAACTACAGAAGATGTAACAAATCTATTGGCAGGTGTTTATAGTGTGACTGTAACAGATGCAAATGGATTGATAGGAACAGCTTCTACAGTTATTGTTGCCCCTATTTGTTGTAGCGTATCAACGACATCGACCAATACAAATTGTCCTGAAAGTTGTGATGGAACCGTTTGTGTTATCAATGCAACAGGTACTGCTCCATATACTTATCAATGGAGTAATGGTGGTAATACGGCTACTTTAAGTGCTGTGTGTGCTGGAACTTATACTGTTACGGTAACGGATGTAAATGGTTGTGTTTCTACAGCAACAGCTGTTGTAACTAGCCCAGATCCAATAGTAGTAACAATAGATACTATAATCAATGAAAGTTGTACTGGTAATGATGGTTCTGTTAGTGTTAATGTAACAGGAGGAACTGCTCCATACACCATTGACTTAGCCAACTTTACGACAGCAATTACTTACTCTAATAGTACGGGTAATTTCACTGGTTTGAATGCAGGACAATATATTCTGAATGTTACAGATGCAAACGGTTGTACGATTGTTTGTGCTACTACCTTTATTATAAATGGTTGTAACTGTACCATACCAGCTAGCCCTGCAAGAACGAATAATACACCAATTTTAAGGATTAATTCTACTCCATCAACCCTTCAGATAAATTACCAAACATCTGAAAAAGTGATTGGTCTCTCTATTCTAGATTCTAAAGGAAAGATTCTATTAAATAAAGAAAACCTAAAAACAACGGATGAGTTGAACATTCCAACAACTAATTGGACAGAAAATACGTACTGGATTATTCTGAGAGGAGACAATGGTCGTTTGATACAAACGAAAAAAGTCATTATTTCTGAATAAGCATAGATTGTTAGTTTAACACAATGAATAGGGCAAACTTTTTATAAAGTTTGTCCTATTCTTGTTTATAGAGGGCTGTATTTTTTTCTTATTATAATAATACGGAATTATTAAAATCCGTATTAGAAGAAATGTATGCAGCATTTTACAAAGGAGCATCGCTCCGACACCATTAGTAAAAAAAATACTCTAAGGGCATCGCCCTGACACCGTCTCTAAGGGCATCGCCCTGGCACCATTAGTAAAAAATAAAAGGAGCATCGCTCCGACACCCTTTATCCGACAAATAAAGTCATCTGAATACAAAATAATAAGTACCTACTCTTCTTCTCTTGAGCTCGTATGAATGGCGAATATGGTATGCTGAGCATTCTATTTTCTATCTAAGGACAGTTAATAAAGCTAAAACAAGGACATAAAAAAAACAGCAATCATTTTAAAATGATTGCTGTTTTACGCTATTAAGAGAACTTCTTAGTGATAAGGTCAAGTAACCTGTCTATTATTTAGAAACTAGTTGTTCTGATTTTTTCTTATAAAATAAGCTTACTGTTTGATTATTTTACGAACCATTTCGTACGCATTCTCATTACCAATCATCACAAAATAAGCACCTGATGGGAAATCACGCACCTCATCTATTCTAATTAAATCATTCTGCTGCATTTCAATTTCTTTCAGCAATAAAATACGCCCATGTACATCTACAATTTTTAAGACAGCGCTAGCATTGCTATTTTCCCAATTACTAAAATCTATCATTAGATGATCGTCAGTCGGAACAGGATAAATTTGGATCGTACTATTATTGGTGGCTTTACGTCCATCAACAGCACGAATAGGAGAATAAGCATAGCTGCCATCAAAGTCAATTTGTTTTAGTCTATAATAACTTATTCCTTGATGTGGATTTAAGTCATTCATACTATAATTGACCACACTAGTACTAGTCCCTGTTCCATCCACCCAGTTAATTTGACGAAACTCAGTTTCTGTATCAAGCATACGCTCTATATCAAAGCCTTGATTATTAAGTTCCGATTCTGTCGCCCAATTTAACTGAACCTGCTGTTTGTCTAAGCGATGTGCTTCAAAGAACAACAACTCAACGGGAAGTAATTCATCAACATCTTCTACTGCAAAAAGAGAAAAAGAAGTAATGCCTGTACGTGTTTGGCTGAAGGATGTTCCAACGGGAGTCGCTGCGGTATAAGTACTAGGGTGATCCCAAAAAGCACCATCCCAATGAGCAACACCAGATTGACTACGAGTAAAACCAGGTAGTTCTTGTGGTACATCCCACTGAACCGTTAGGGTAGAAGCAGAACCACCTATGATGGATTCTGTGATGTGCCAAGAGCGATTAACAATATCTTGGGTTTCAGGAGTACCAATGGTACCAAAATCCAAAACTTGATCTTCCACACGAGCACTAAAATTATCAACCGTTCCAGTATTATTTAGGGTAGCAGGATTGTACGTTGAATTTCCAATTGGAAAAACAACATTAGCAGCCCCAACTTCTTGTTGCAAAATACCCGTATTGTTGGTAATAATAAAGTGACTTGGATCAAAATTTACAATTGTAGCAGCAGGTGTCAAGACAAGATTGTTGGTCCCCAGTTCAATACTACCATTGTTGATCAAATCCACTTGAGTTGAAACGGTAATAGGATCATTTAAAATTAAGCGATTACCATTATTGACTCTTAACATAGGAATCGTAATCGGCTGAACACTAGATAGAATTTGATTTGAAGAACCTTCAAACGTCAGCCACCCAGCGCCCGAATAATCAGTAGTTATTCCAGACTGTACCCAGTTTAAATCAAGGTAAAGATTTCCTTCGTTACTGATATTACCATTATTATTATTGATAACACCGCCATTGTCAATCTTTAGATTTGCAGTTGTTGTAATTCTTATGGATGCACCATTATTGACAACGCCTCCTTGCGCCCAAGTAAATAGAGGGGCGGCAAGAAAAATACTTTGTAGAATTATGTTTTTTAAGTTCATAGTCATTGTTTTTTAGAATAAATAAGAGCAATTATTTATTTATTCATTGATTTTAACAACGCTTTGATTTCAGCCAACTCTTTTTGAGTCGCTTCTTGCTCGCTTTTTAAAGTGTTAATAATACTTTGTTGCTCTTTTACAGCATTAATAAGCGCATAAGTAAATTTATTAGGATCTACTTCTAAAAATGATTCAGAAGGAGCGCTTGATGGATCTACATCGTCATCAGAAGCAGCGTTCAAGGTAACAGAACGAACCATATCAGGAGCTATTTCTTGTAGTTCTTGAGCAATAACACCTTGGTATATTTTGTTTTTTTCTATTTTGTTTTCGCCCCAAATTTCCTCCATTTTGTCATTATAACTGAAGTTAACCGTTCTTACCTTCATCAAAAAATCAAGCCCTTCTGTATAATTACTAACATTTGTTTTTAAACGAGCATCAGAAAAGACAGCCCAACTTCCACCACCTAATTTATTGGCAGTTCCATTGACAGATAAATTTGCAGTAGGAACTGAAGTTCCAATACCAACGTCCCCATCTCTATCAAATGTCATAGCAGTAGTTATTGTATTTGTATTACAATTACGACCATTGATATGTAATTTGTGAAGATTTCCATCATGATGAATGTCAAAACCACAATAAACAGTGTTTGTTATTTGAGTTCTTGCATTTTCTGTGAAAACGAAGCGACCAGATTCAGTTTGACCAGAAGACGTATTACCAATTTGAATTGATGGTCTAGGAGTGCTTGCTGCAATCATCAAATGATCACCAGAAGTAGCGGCATCTCCAACAGATAGTCCAAGATTGAAACGTCCACCACCTTGTACGTGAAATGTTTCTGTAGGAGTATTTAGACCTACACCAATTCTATTAGCACCAGCATCTAAGAAGAACATATTGGTATTGCCAGCAGATTCAATTCTAAAATTACGATCTAAACCTTGTTCGTTAAATGAAAATTGAGAGTTAGCATCTAAGTCTACAGAAGTAAGTCCATTTTCCATAATTCTAAATCGACCATCATCGCCATCATCTGACAGAATCGCCAAATCAGTACCTGCAGTAGAGCCATCTTTCCAATTGGTCGTACCACCAAAATAAGTTTGACCATTGGCTCTAACTTGGAAATGATCTACGCCATTATCTTGTATGTTAAAATCACCACTACCACTAAGGTTATAAGTCATGTCGTGGTTTCCTTGTCTAATGATGGTAGTTTCGATAAGTGTACCACCCAGTTTAGTGTCGTTTGTGCCTGTTGTTAAACCATTTAAGGCAGAAGTATGAAGCGTTACACTTCCTACCGTGCCACCACCAGTTAGACCATTTCCAGCAATTACGTCTGTAATATCTCCGCCTCCAGGAATGGAAACACTATTTCCATTAGAAATGCTTAGTGTCGTTCCAGTCAAAGAAAGGGTTTGGTTGCTAATGCCACTACTTATTTGAACCCAAACAGTGCCGTTAAAATACCAAAACCCATTGGTCGTAAGGTCAAAGACTAGTAGACCAACTGCTGGACCTACAATTGCTGTCCGTTGACCTGTAGACATACGTGGGACAAGCATACCTTTGTCAGTTGACTTAACGTCTAATATTGCTGTTGGGTCAGGATTTGTATTATCGTTGTTAATTCCGACTCCTTGAGAAAATAGAGTCTGTGATAACATCAGCATGGCTATGCTAGATGTTAGGTACTTAAAAGGGGATAAAAAATTCATTGTGTTTTAATTTTACTGTGGATTTAAAAATAGATTGTACTAGAAGTCAGTGTATTAGTTATGTTTTTTTAGTATAAAAGTTCTTTTGTTTGTGATCAAAAAGACCTTTTGTTGGGACATTAGATATTTACAAAGTGTAATTGTATCTATATAAAAACATATGTTAATAATATAATTTCATATTTATTCTATTTTAATCTTTTTTGGGTGTATTGTTTGTATTAATTAATTTAACCGTTGGGATTTCTCCCACATCACGGATTGTTCGTTTAAAAGGTATCGTTTCATTCCTAATAAAGCTGAGAAATTCATCATTAGAAAGTAAAAGGGAATAAATAGAAACTTGTTTTGAAGCTTCTTTGTTTTGTAAATAAATCCTAAGGCGCCTAGGAAATAAAACACGCCATGTAATAGACCTAAAAATAAATAACTACTTTGTTCATTATAAGCAAGGTAGATGTTTATTGGTATCAAGGAAAATAATGCCAAAGGAGTAATTGTCCACCTCAAACAGCGATGCGAAAGGTATTGAAAAGCAAAAACAGGATATTTAATAGGATTTAATAAAGCTCTTGTTCTTACAATGGATTGTATACCTCCAGTACAAATTCTAACCTTGCGTTTCATCTCTTCTTGAATACTCATCGAACCATACTCTACAGCATAAGCCTCTTTTGTATAGGCAATTTTGAAGCCATGAGGAACAACGGCTAAAGAAATTAAAAAATCATCTAAAATCGTGTCTCTAGTTGGTGCTTCAAACAGCTCTGAACGTATCGCAAAAAGCTCTCCTGCTGCACCAATCGCTGAATTAAATTGAGAAGACCAGTTTTTAAGAGCAGATTCATATTTCCAATAAAACCCTTCGCCAGCCGTTGCTGCCTTACTTTTATCTCCAATCTTAATTCTTTTCTCTCCAGCAACACAACCAACTTTAGGATCATTAAAGCAGTTTGAAATAACCATCAAGGCTTCTTCATTCAAGATAGCATTCGCATCAGAAAAAACAAGTATGTCTGCTTTTACCTGAGGAACGACTCTATTCATCGCTGCTATTTTTCCTCCTCGTTCATCCAAATGATACGTTGTAATTTGGTCATTTTGTTTTAAATACAAATCAGAACCATCATCAGAACCATCTGTAACGAATATAATTTCTAACAGATGCTTAGGGTAAATGAGGTTAAAACAATTCTCAATCTTTTCATCAAGATATGCTCTCTCATTATAAGCAGGTATAATCAAAGCTAGCGTAGGCAATTCTTTGTTTGTTTGCTCTTTTGAAGGAGCAAAACGTAGCTTAATTTTTGTCAAGCAAAACAGCAGAATTGGATATCCAACATATGTATATATAATGAGGAGCAATGCTCCCCAAAACAAGTATTCTAACATAACTTGATTATAATAAATTTGCCATTAGATTAATGCTATTTTCCCACGAGTGAGAGTTTGCAAACTTAATTCGTTCTTCAGATAATTCACTGCTATTATTACTTAATAATTGAGTGATTTTTTTTTCAAATTCATGTTTATCCATTGCCAGAGCAACATGATCTGCAAACATAAGCATTCCCTCTGTTTTTGTTGCAACAACGGGTTTTCCCATTGCCAAGTATTCGTCAATTTTTCTAGGGTAATTCCCTATCGACATTTCATTTAGCAATTGTGGGTTTATACAAATATCGAACCCATATATGAATGCCGGTAAAGTTTCTGGTTTTTGAAAGCCTAAAAAGTGAACATTGTCCAATTCATGCAATAGGCTTTTTTCAAATTGTTCGTCTTCTCCTCCAACCAAAACAAGCGACCAATTAGGATTGTTCTTTGCCAAATGAACCAACAAGTCAATATCTAATCGTTGGGAGGTTAAGTTTCCAACATATCCAATAATTGGTTTCTTGATCGCATTTAGAGCAGGCGGAATTGCTTTTATTTCCTTTGGTTGAAACATTTCTAAATCACAACCTTGCCCAATGAAAAAACTATTCTTATTGTATTTTTTTGCATAAGTTGCGAGGTAAGTTGAATTTGTGACCACCCAATCTGCCTGTTTAATCAGCTTTTCTTCTGCTTCAGCACCATGCTTTTTAAAATAAGGTTGAGCAATTAAATAATCTCTGATATAATAAATAAACAGCTCAGGTTTTAAGATTTTTTTTAATTCAACACCTTGAAACATAGCACTATCATTAAATAAAATGAACTCTTTTATGTTCAATTGCTCTAAAAATCGCTTTATATTTTTAGCTAATTTTTGACTATTTCTTTTGGTTAAATACTGAAATAAAGCTTTTGAATTTAGCCACTGAACCGATTCCATGATAACTGTCGGCGTTAAGACCGAAAGATTTTCATTTATTTGCTCTAATGGCTCTTTGTTCTTTTTGAGAACCGCCATTCTATTTTGGCTAATAGGATCTTTTTTCCGCTTTAACCAACTAATTCTATCAAGCGGTCTATTAACATAAATCACTCGATTGTGTTTCGATAATTCTAGGGCTATATTTTTGCAATTACTTCCAATTTGGATATCCCAAGGTTGTAAACCAAAAATCACTATATTTTTATTTTGAATCATAGTTGTTTGATTTAGTCGTCAGATTATTTTTCATATGAAAGCCAATGACTTAAATCCCTTTGAATTAAATTGCCAAATGATACAATTTCATCTTTATAGATCTCTTCAATTAATCGTTTTCTTACTTCATTAGAAAGTGGCACTCGTTCCAAATTCTTTTTCCTAAGGTTCGTCACTATTTTTTGCATTCCACGTGATTCTCTAACATTTTGAATCAGTGTTGGACTAATCTTCTCTAAACCTCGTCGAATCAAACTTTGCTGCCCAATGAGCAAATCTACATACTTGTTTTTGATCTTTCCAGAAACATTATACTGCACAGACATATCAGGAACAAAAGTCTTATCTACGTCTATAAACTCAAATAATTCTTGCATAAACCCAACTGGGTTTTGGCGCAAATCTTCGTATAACATTATTTTAATCTGAGATGGATCAAAAAGTTCAAAATAACGCTTCATGTGTGTATAATAGAAACCTTCTTGTACCAAGTCATTTTTTTGCCACCAAAGATTCCCACGTTCAAAACAATCTTCAAAATTAGGTGTTGGTGGTCTGTTTTCTCTAACCAAATGCAAATATCGAGAATATAATCGGTCAGCAGGATTGCGAAAAATAGCAATGAGTTTTGCCTCGGGAATATGCTTCTTAATATTTTTAGGTGCTTTGGGCATATATTGATACATAGTAGAAGATTCTCCAATTGCTTTTTGACCTTCTACCGTTTCAAATAATTTATGATAATCTTTCAAATTTGTTACCGCCCAAGGGTAAAAATTGAAACCATCAGGATCTTCCTTGTCATAGCCTGTCGTTTTCTCTTGACCTTCCAAGGCAAAAAAGTTGGGTTCTTTGACGCCACTCATGAACACATCAGGATGTTGTTTGATCGCTTGGTAGACAGACGTTGTTCCACTTTTTCCAGCCCCAATGATTAAAAAGTTTGGATACTTCATTTGTACTTTTTTATTTTTTTTTATAATCAAAAATTAACCATGTGGTGTGTGATAAAACTTTTTATTGGCACCTTTTAACTTTAACAAAGAAAGCACCATAAAAAAGATCGCCACAGGCAATTTGAGAAGCGCTTTTAATAATTTTATGGTATACATTTCTCTAGGAATGGAAATAAAATTAGCTAGAACGTTTGCTAAAAAACCAAAAAACCAAATACCAGAGGTGCTTGATCCTGCCAAATAACTAATAACAGCGCCTAATCCTAGAAATACAGGCAATAATAGCCTTGGAGGCAAAGCCATTTGATAAATTTTGTTGAAAAAGTCAAGGTTTCCTTTTGTTAATAAATCCTTGATTGCCCTTCCTCCATATTCTTTTAAGTAATGATATTGTGCCGATAGCCATCGCCTTCTTTGCTTGGCAAAAACGGCTACTTTACTTACTTTTTCATCCCAAACGATGGCATTATGAACATAATGAATGTGCTTCCCTTGCTCCAATAGTTTTAATTCTAACTCTTTATCAAAGCCACCAACAGCAACCGATTTTTCCATTAAAGATTGAAAAAGGGGATACTTGAATGCCATTCCAGAACCAACCAATCGAGCAGAAAAACCAAGATTGATTTGACCCAGGTTATAAATATTATTATTAATAGCCTCACTCAAGGCATCCAATAAAGCATAGGAAGTATCTGTGTTTTTAGCAATTCGACGTCCTTGGATAACGGTTGCGCCTTGCTTATAAGCTTCGTTTATTTTCGCTAAAAAATCTGTTTCCATGACATTATCAGCATCTAAAATCACAGCAAGATCATAGGCCGCTTCCAATTGACTCATGCTATAATTTAGCGCCTTGACTTTAGTGCTTTGCTCAAAATGAACTTCCACTACTTTGATAGGCAACTCCTTTAATAAAAGGAGTGTTTCTGGCAAAAAAGAATCTGCGATTACAATAACCGTATAGTTTTTATAAGCTTGTGTTAATGCTTTTTTGGCGACTTCAACAATAACAGCATCTTCCTTGTATCCAGGAATAAATACCGCCATAGAAGCTTCTGCTGCTAAAGGGCTGGGCAATGTTACAAATGCCTTAGATTTGTTAATTTTAGCGCCTATCGCAAAAATTAACATATAAAAAGAGGCCAAAGCCAGATAGCCTCCAATTAGAACAGATAGAATGGATAAAAACGTAAGCATGTATGTGTATATTTTTAATGATCAAAACGAAACAACTTTCTCATGATGAATAACCTTTTTAGGCGACTATTAAAACTCATCGTTGCTTATTTAAATACTGTTTTAATGTTGAATGCTAAATGTTGAATTTTTAATATTTGTTATGCTATAAAGCATTCAACATTAAAAATTCAGCATTCAACATTAAGAACATTTGACACCTGAATTTTGGTCTTTTATAAACCTAATTATTTTTTAGCATAAGATGAGTTACTAAGCAGTTATGGAAGGAAATAAATGAGATAAAATGCCTTTTAAATAAGCTTTTAACAAAGCAGGTTGGCGGATATATTTAAGAATATGCTTCGGAACCAAAAGGAAGAGGGTATAGAAGCAATAGAAAATAAATTGCGCCATGGTATAATGTATTTTGGCAAATAAAAGCCTATTTCGACTTAGATAGAAAATTTTCAAAGGGCTTTCTTTTTGAATAGAAGCAGATTCTTTGTGAAAAACAAGTGAATTAGCCTGATAATAAATTTGATAACCTTCTTGGTGGATTCGTTCACACCAGTCGATTTCTTCGTAATAAAGGAAATAGGATGCATTCATTTTTCCCACTTTGTCAATCACTGCTTTAGGCAGCATCATCGCAGCGCCATGCCCGTAACCCGTCAGCTTTGAAGTCGAATTTTCGGCATTGTCTGCCTTCTTTTTACTATAAGAATTACTACGCATGGTGTACTTGCTCATTCGAGAAGTACCTGCATATTGTATTAATTCAGGGCTATCATAATACTTAATTTTAGGGCTAACGAGTCCAATTGTAGGGTTTTGTGCTAAAGTGTCTACCAAGGGCTGCAAAAAGCCTGGTGTAACACAAGTATCTGGATTCAGAAACAAGCAATAAGTACCTTTAGCGGCATCAATGCCTAAGTTGTTCGCTCCTGCAAAGCCTAAATTTTTGCTACTCATAATGACTCGAACAGAAGGGTATTTTGCTTTAATGAAGCTTAAATCATCTTTTGGAGACGCATTATCAACTAAAATAAGCTCATAATCGCTATAAGCACACTTATCCAAAGAAGACAACATATCAAGGACTTCGTGTGAGGTATTGTAATTCACTACAATGATAGAAACTAGCGGATTTGATTTCATGACATTGATTTTGAAGGTCTTATTAAGTAGTACAAGCCTCGGTAAAAGAACCTAGTATTAGAAATTGCTGCTGGCAGCAAACCCAAAGCCTGCTTCTTATTTAGTTGTGCGATTTGAGGGAAATAGACCACTTTTAATCTTTTTAATGCGGCTGGATATAGAGGGTGCTTTTCATAGAGGGCTAATATTTTTGCCATCTCAGTATAAATAATCCAAGATTTGTGAATGGTATTGGTTGCATGAATTCTATAATAACCCATTAATTCTTCCAAGAAATGCAATTCATAGCCTGCGGAAGCAATTTTAAGCCACATATAATAATCCTCAATTTTAAGCTTTTCATCATAAGCACCTAGCTCTGTTAATACAGCAGTTCGAATCATCGCACAAGTACTAGAAAATGGAAAATCTCTTAAAAATACTTCCTTGAAGGTATAAATTCTAGCTGGGGCAGTTCGTTGTTTTTCAGCCGCCAAATCATCGCCATTTCCATCTACTCGAATCACATTTCCAGAACAAACCGCCGCTTTAGGATTTTTTTCAAGGTGGGCAACTTGCAATTCCAATTTGTCCAAGGCCCAATAGTCGTCCGATCCTGAAATACAGATGTACTTGCCTGTTGCTAGTAGGATTCCTTTATTGATATTGGCGCAAATTCCTTGGTTCTTTTTATTAAGAATAAATTGAAACTTGTGTTTGTCTGCCATTTTTTGAATCACAGCAGCACTATTGTCTGTAGAGCAATCGTCCACAACGATCAACTCTATAAAGGCATAACCATAGGATTGTTGAACAATACTGTTCAATAATTGCTCTATATATATAGCATGATTATAGGATGGAATAAGAACCGTAACAATAGGCTTTTTCATAGCAATGAGTAATTAATTATTTGTGTGCCTAAGGCATTTTTTGAGTGATAATCTATTAGGTAACTTTTTAGAAAAATCATTGGTTTAAAGTACAAAAATCAATATTTTTTAAACAGAGATTTACCTAATTGATTATTAAAAACCAGTTTTTTAGCTGTTTGCCTAAAAAAACTAATGTCTATAGCTTAATAAAATATCTTTGAACAAAAAGAGCATGGTGAAAAAATAAACGATGTAAGTTATAGCAAAAGCATAAGTCATCCCAATC
>CALDEP010000093.1 GCA_937942475.1 uncultured Aureispira sp. | reverse complement strand
ATTGATGTTCAAAACATTACCAATACCAAAAACCCTCGTTATTTTATTTATGATCGTCAAGATATTGCCTTGATTGCTCGTAATCAATCGGGTTTGTTACCTGTTATTAATTTCCAGATTGATTTCTAGAATTTTTGCTTTCCTATGAGAATACACCAGCCTGCTTTTCGTTTTGTATCTCTACTTTACAAATTGAAAAGCAGGCTTTTTTATGTCCCTATGCTATCCCTTTAATAATAATGAAAAGACTTCATTCCTTATTTTGTAAAATTCTTGTTTAAAAAGTTACATTTATAAGGATAATACTTCGTGCATTTTTTGTTTTTCTATCGAAAAAGCAAAAAAACATCTATGCATCTATTTGATTACCAGCATTTTAGTTTAACGAGAGCCAGAAAGTTATTTTACTGATAATCAAATAGATACGATTTATGCACGAAGTATTGTAAGGAATTAGAATGCTTACAGAATTTGCCTATAAACACACAACAAATGAAATTCTTACTCTACTTATTGATAAACTTAGCCTTTATTTCCTCTGCTTTTGCTCAAACACAAACCATCAGAGGTAAAGTGGTTGACAATGCCAGCCAAATGCCCTTGATTGGAGTTACCTTGATCGTTAGCGAAACTACTATTAATGGTGTCTCAGATGAAAATGGAGACTTTGTACTAGAGAATGTGCCTATAGGGCGTCAACAAATTCAAGCGCAATATTTAGGGTATGAATCCTATACTTCTGAAGAATTAATTATCTCTTCTACCAAAGAAGTTTACTTAGATATTCTATTAAAAGAGCAAGTAGAAATAACAGAAACTGTTGTTGTTAGTGCTTCTAAAAGTGCCGACGGGGGTGGCAATCAAGCTTTAAATGATTTGTCCGTTGTTAGTACCCGTTCTTTTTCGGTAGAAGAAACAAAACGTTATGCTGCTAGTTTGGATGACCCTGGACGTATGGCTGCCGCTTTGCCTGGTGTGCGAAGTGACCAAGATAATGAGAATGATGTTATTATTCGTGGTAACTCTTCGGCAGGTGTTTTATGGCGTTTGGAAGGTTTAGAAATTACCAATCCAACCCATTTTGCTCGCCCTGCTTCTACAGGAGGTGGCATCACTGTTTTTAGTGCTGCTTTGTTGGGAAATACTGATTTTTCTACGGGAGGTTTTGCAGCAGAATATGGCAATGCCTTTTCGGGGGTTTTTGATATGCGTTTTCGCAAAGGAAACATGAGCAAAAGAGAACATTCGGTTAAAATTGGCTTGGTTGGACTTGGATTTGCAACAGAAGGTCCGCTGAAAAAAGGTAGAAGTTCTTATGTTATTAATTACCGTTATTCTACCCTTGGTTTGCTAAATTTAATGGGGCTTTATGTCGTTCGTGAGAATGTTGCGAATGACTTTCAGGATTTGTCTTTCTGTATCACCTTCAATTCTAAAGACAATAAAAATGAGTTTAAAATATTTGGTGTTGGTGGTTTGAGTAATGAGCTTTGGTCGGTCAAAGAAGATACCGCTGACTGGCAAAACAACTGGGATTATCAATATGAAAAAGCAGGTTCTAATCTAGGCGTTGTAGGCGCAAGTTTCCGTCGTTTGATTAATGAAAAATCCTACATTAAAGCTACTGTTGGTACAGTCATGTCGCATATTTTCTCTACACAGTATGAACCTCAAATTACTGATTTGGAAAATAGAGACACCTTTTTAATCTACGATTATAAAATATTGCGTTCTCAGGCGCATGTTACTTATAGTAATAAATTTAGTAATAAATTCCGCCTAAAATCAGGGGCTTTGGTGCACGCCATTTCGCATTGGTTGAGTTTGAGTGAGCGACGTGGTACAGATGTTAATAATCATCAATATTTGGATATTGGCGATGCGAATACGGACTTTTTAATCCAAGCTTATGCACAGGGCAGTTATCGTCCTAACAACTATTTTACGATTAATTTAGGTGTTCATGCCATGTATTTTGCCATGAACAATACGTATAGTGTGGAACCAAGATTTTCGATACAATACAAACCTTTCTCTAAAACAACCATTAGTGCTGCTTATGGTTTGCACGGAAAAGCAATTCCTATTGGAACGTATTATTTGCGCGTCAAAGATCAATCGGGCAACGTCACTCAGCCCAACAAAAACTTAGAAATTGCCAAATGGCATCATGCCATTTTATCTTATCAACAGGTGATTGGATTAGGCTTCAGAACAACTATTGAGGCTTATTATCAATATGGATTTGACATTCCAACAAGTGCCGATAGTGCTAGTACCTACTGGTATTTCAACGAGCGTCAAACCTATGGTTATGAAGCAATGGTTTCAGCAGGTTTTGCGCAGAATTATGGCTTAGATATTACCATAGAAAAAGCCTTTGGAAGAAATTTCTTTTTATTGGCAACAGGTTCTATTTATCAAGCGCAGTACAAATCTCTGGGCGATACAGAATGGCGTAACACTCGCTACAACCGAGGTTGGGGCGCAAGTTTGATGGGTGGTTATGAATTTGAGTTCAAGAAAGGGGGCGTTTTACAGTTGGGTCTTAAAAGCTTTTTGGCGGATGGGATTCGCTACACGCCTGCCGATGAAGCGGCTTCTATTGCTGCTGGTGCCTTGATTGAAGATGAAGAGAATGCTTATAGCACAAAGGCGCCTATTTATTTCCGTCTAGACTTACGTATTGCTTATCGCAAGGATCATAAAAAACTATCTTATACGATTGCTTTGGATCTTCAAAATGTGACCAATTATAGAAACATTAGTTTCTATGGTTATGACAGACAAAAAAGTGAATTGTTCCCTCGCTATCAGGCTGGAATTTTGCCTGTGCTTAGTTTCCAAATTGATTTTTAGGGCTGGGATTTGTTGTATGTTTCTATAGCTTGTCAACTATAAAAGTGGTAGCGATGATAATCTATCAGATAAGTTTTATAAAGCCTTATTGGTTGATAAACTAAAATTGAAATTGTTTAAACGCCTATTTATCTGACAGATTATTAACCACTTTTTTAACTGTTTACCTATACCTACATAAGTGCCTGATCTAAATAAATGAGAACCTTTTGACGGCTAAAAACCAATTATCCAAAGTTATTATGGGACAAAAAGAATATGAAATTCTATCTCCCAATAAACTAATTTACTTTGCGGTTGTATTTAATAATAAGAGATCTACTTAGCGAATGGTGCTTGGGATCTAAATAAAATTAACCTAGATATTTTACTAAATTAAGAATAAATGAATCGTACTACATTTATTGAACAAGAACTGTTTGAATCAAGAAAACGTCTTACAGAACACAAACTATATCATCTTTTATCTGAAATAGATGACATTAGGCTCTTTATGGAAAAGCATGTATATGCTGTTTGGGATTTCATGTCCTTACTCAAAGCGCTACAAAATCATTTAACTTGTACTGCTCTTCCTTGGAAACCTTCAAAAAATCCTAAAATCGCTCGATTTATTAATGAAATTGTATTCGGAGAAGAAAGTGATTTGAATGAAGTTGGCATTCCTAAAAGCCACTTTCAGATGTATTTAGATGCGATGGGAGAAGTGCAGGCAGATACCTCAAAAATTCTTGCTTTTATTAATCAAATAAAAAGTTTAGATCAGATGGAGGATGCTCTACATAAATCAACTTTAAAAATAGCTGAAAAAGAATTTTTACAGTTCACTTTTTCTGTCATAAAAACAGATGAACCTCATAAAATAGCCGCAGCATTTACCTTTGGAAGAGAGGATTTAATTCCAGATATGTTTATTGAAATCATAAACCAAGCCAATGAAAAAAATCAATTTCCTAAACTAAAATATTACCTTGAAAGGCATATTGAATTAGATGGAGATGAACATGGTCCTTTATCCCTTGAAATGATCAGGGAGCTCTGTGGTGAAGATGATAAAAAGTGGTCGGAAGTACTTGAGGTTGCTAAATTAGCGCTAGACAAAAGAATAAAATTATGGGATGAAATAGCGCATGAAATTCTTGAAAAAAATCTAGCGCACAGCATATTGTAAGAGGATGTTTTGCCATAGCCTAAATACAAGTAAAACTTTCGATTCATCTAAGTTTTGTTGACAAACTTATTCTTCTAAAAATTAGAATTTTCTATTTTACAATTAAAGCAAGATAAAGCGATTTAAACCCAAAAAACTAATATTATAATGAGTACTGAACTTACATTCAATAAGAAAGGAGTAGAAATAAAAGGAGCGATTGCTAAAAGAATTAACTCGCTTCAAGAAAGGCTTAACAAAAGAAATGAGGGGCTTGAACTTTTATTAAAGCAACCCAATAGAGTTAGGTCTTATTTACTCCGAAACACTCAAACTAATTTCAGCCATGGATACAATAATCAAAGTCCGTTATTTGGTAAAGAGCATATTTCTAGTGAAGAGGTTGAAGAAATTAATCAAATGTGTAAACGAATAATGGAGGTAGAAAGTGAAATAACTCGATTAAAAATTGTCGTAGAACATTTAGATGATGAACAAAATTTCAGCTTAAGTTTTGGTGATTTGGTAAGCTATGGCTTCAATATAGATTAACAAAAACGAAAAGACAACAAGGAGTACTATCTTTATTGTTTTTCAATCGAAAAGATAAAACAGGAAGAACAAATGTAATATACAAAGGGCTGATACATCACAAACCTGTATCTTTTGGAATGTTGTTGCATTTATATAAGCATCTAGTTTCTATAAATGTAACAACACCAACCCAACAGTATGAAGATCCTTTCTTGTTTAATTATCCAATCTTTGATGTTCTTAGTTATAACATCAAGCGCTGCTCAAAACGATAGCTTATTTACAGATTTCAGTACGGCTAAACTGGAGCCTAGCAAAGTCAAAGTACTTGAATTTTGGCATGGAGGGTCTTATGCATTACCCGATGAATTTGCGGACAGTCTTTTTATATTTCCCAATTTGACAACCTTAATTATTCATGGAGACGGGGATCATTTTAAAGAATTTCCAAAAGGGATTTTAAAATTGAAGCAATTAAAAAAACTAAGCCTAACTAATCATTCTTTTGAGAGCATACCCAAAGAAATTGCACAATTGAAGCATTTAGAAGAATTGAATTTATATAATAATGAGCTTCAAACCTTCCCAGCAGCTTTGGTCAACCTGGAAAAATTAAACTATTTAGACCTTAGTTCTAATCGCATTTCTCAAATTCCAAAAAGCATTTCCCAACTTAAAAAACTAAGCCATTTAGACTTAAGTGCATGTTCTTTATCCCATTTGCCTGCCTCTTTTTCACGTTTGCGTCAACTCGAATTCTTAGATTTAAGTAGCAACAAGTTGGATACCCTTCCTTTGTGTATTAATAAACTCCAATCGCTAAAAGAATTAAACTTAAAAAGTTCTAGTATTAAGGTCATTCTGAATGGATTTGGTAATTTTCCTAACTTAAATACACTTAATCTAAGCTGCAATCGCTTTAGCACTTTGCCTAAGAGTTTTTCAAAAATGAAGCAACTAGAAGAGCTTTTCATGTTTTTGTGCGACTTAGAGTATTTACCCCTTCCTGTTACTAAATTATCAAATCTAAAAAAACTGTATCTTTCTTCTAATAAATTCTTAGAAATACCTGCATCCATACGTAATTTAAAAAAACTACGCTACTTAAATTTGGCTTCTTGCAAGATGGAGACTTTCCCTGAATCCATTGTCTATCTACCTGCCTTGGAGGAATTGAATTTGAGAAGAAATAAGATAAAAAACCTACCTAATAGCATTTCAGCACTCAAATCTATTAAAAAAATTGACTTGCTTATTAATGAATTAGAAAGTCTACCTGAATCCATAGGTGATTTACACCACTTGGAGTTTATGGATTGTAGTTTTAGTTTTATCAAGGAAATTCCTAGCAGTATTTTACAACTAACAAAACTCAATTTGATGGACTTGAAATACAATAACTTGAGCCGTCGTCCAGATTTTTTAAACGATTTACCCGATTCAATAAAAATTAATTTACTTGGAAATCCTTTTGATTTAGATCGAAACGAAAAAAAAGAACGCATTCATAAAACAAAAAGCCATTTTACAGACCCTAGAGATGGACATATATATCCTACGATTCAAATAAATGACGACATCTGGATGTGCGAAAACTTAAGCTTTGCCACGCCAAAATCTATGTTTGACTCTATTAATCCGCCTAACTATGGCAGAACATATCTCAAAAGTGAGTTAAATCAAGTCTGTCCTGAAGGTTGGCACAATGCCATTGCTGCTGAATGGAGACGATTATTTACAGAAGTCATGCAAGAATTTCCAAGTGATGCAGATGAAAAAGATAATCTATTGACAAAGAAAGACCGAAAACTAAGGGGTAGCTACAAAGAAGAGCCGCATCCATACTTTGACCCTTATGATAATAGTATTCGGGATTATCCTGTTAAATGGTATCTTAGTGACTCCTTTTTTAATCGAGTGAAAAAGCAGGCGGACTATAGTAATTTTTATGGTCTCCATATTCAACTGCAAAAAAAGTATCCGCACCGTACAGCTCCTAGGTCTTATAGCCATACCAGTTTTGGCGCTTATAATAGCGATGGGAAATTTGTTTTAATACTTTATTGGTGGTATACTCAATTGGTGGAAGAAAACTATATTAGGAGACCTGATGAGATGTATTTTTCGGTTCGCTGTGTCAAAAATTAAATTCGTCCAATCAGCTTCAAAAACTTATTTCATTTCAACACGATGCCTTCCTTGATTAAGCCTATTTAAAAACTAAACAATTATGAAAAAAATAATTAAAAATTTAACACTTATCACATTTCTTGCTTTTAGTATTTCAAGCATATCTATTGCACAGGTGACAAAATCAGATATTGAGGAAATATTAGTACTTCAAGAAACTACGCTTAATTCGATTGAAGAAATACAGATAGAAAACGCCAAATCCTTGTCTTCTGATGGCTCGATTGAATACCGAACATTCAAATACAAAAAATTGAAATTATCACTTTCAGAATCTAGTTTGATCATAAAAATTGACTCCGTTGGGGTGCTATTAATTCCATATTCTTCTATTCATAATTTATACCTATTTAACGACAAGGTATTAAACATAACACTTTCAGAGTAAGCGATATAAACTTTTTCCTAACATTAAAAACTCAATAAAAATAAACCATAAAACTAAAACCATGAAACAACATTTGATCACTTTTTTTGTGCTATTGATAATAAGCACCAATGGCTACTCTCAATCCCTTAAAGAATTGTATCTACAAGATGATTATAAAAAACTCATTGAATATGCAAATGTTGACACACTCACAAAAGAAGACTGCTACTACATAGGTTATGCCTTTTTTCAATTGGAAGACGATCTTAATGCCATAAAAATGTATGACTTAGCAATTGAAAAAGGACTAGATGACGATAACATATATCTGTACAAAGGGCTTTCATTAAGGTATGACAAACAATTTGATAAAGCCATAGAGAACTTTCGATTAGCCATAGAGAGAAATCCTAAAGGGCAGAAAAATTTCACAGAATTAGCCAACTCCTTTTACTTTCAGCAGCAACTTGATACAGCATTGGTTTATTTTCTCAAAGCTAGAGCATTAGAATTTGAACTGGGAGATCCTTATATTAAAATTCCAAACATCTATCATATTCAAGAAATTTTTGACAAGGCATTAGAAGAGTATCAAATTAGTGCTTCGCTAATTGATAAAAAATCGCCTACTTATATCGAGTTGCTAAAAAACATTGGGCTTCTTGAGTATACGGTCAAAAAGAACTATCCTAATTCTATTAAGGCTTATTCTGAAATGCTTTCAATTGTTCCAAAAGAATATAGTTTATACGCCAAATTAATTAAGGTATACTATGCAAATGAGGATTTTATTAAAGGAGATAGCCTTTTTAATGTATTAAGGGTAAAGTATGAACAGCAGGAACTTCCAAAAGAAATGATGGAAGTTAGAGGTGAAACGGTGGATGAATTTACCTGGAATGGTCAAAGGGTCAGTGCCATGAAGTATTACAAATCTCCACAAAAGTTTGCTGAACCCATTTATCAATTCTTTTTAATTGACAAAGCAGGCAAGAGAGTTGAGAAAAAGATTTTAACAGAAAAAACTGCTGCTGACATTGATGGAGTAAAGCATATACTTTGTGGAATTGACAAAGCATCAGGCGAGCATTTTACCTACCCAATGTATTGGAAAACAGATGAAATTGATTACAAAAAGTTAAAAGCAACTGTGATACTCATTCTAAATGGGGAGATAAAACCACAGGCATCTTCAAATTTTAGTACAAAAAAGAAGCAGAAAAAAAAGAAAAAATAACCTATAAAAACGCATATTGAGTCTCAAAACAAGCAGCAAAATTTAACCATTTGAGAACTAAATTTTTATTGTAACTGTTGCTATAAATACCTAAAAAAACTAATTTTATTAAGCTAAAATCCTAAAACCTTACTACCATGAATAATACATTTAAAGAAACCCAAAAGCTGAGTGGCTGGGTGTTCGTGCTTCTTATTCCTATTGAATTGTTGTTTAGCTACGGTATTTATCAACAAATTTTCCTTGGAGAAGCCTTTGGCACCAAACCCGCTCCAGACATAGTATTAATTGTATTATTCTTGCTTATATTTGCCCTTATTGCCTTCTTTTGGCTCCTAAATCTCCAAACAGAAATAGATGAAACTGGAATTAGAATTCGCTTTTTTCCATTAAATAAAAGAAAAATAAAATGGGAAGACATCACAAAAGCTGAAGTCCTAGATTATGGATTTATTGGTGGCTGGGGCATCCGTTTTACACAGAAATACGGCACGGCTTATAATGCAAAAGGAAAAATAGGACTTGCCCTTCAATTAAAAAATGGGAAGAAGCTACTCATTGGTACACAAAGAGGCGATGAAATAGAAAAAATTCTTAAACAACAACTGACTTAGTTTAGAATTACATCATCCCAAAGAAGTATTTTGAGTAAGAGGTTTATTAAAACAGACTTCTTACTCACTCTCCAATACTTTCATAAAATCACTAGGAATTTTTATTTTTTCATGCTTTGCATAGGCAATAAAATCTTGAATTCCCCTTGGATGAAACGTTTCTCCATACTGTCCTTTACGATCTTCGTGGTATTCATAAACCTCCCCTTCAAAGAATAAATAGCCATTTTCACCCCATTGATTCACTAGTCCAACTGTAAAATGTGGACAATTTCGATAATAGATGTGCTTATAATCCTTCTTACTCATATCATTTTTTTATAATAAAATCTATCCCTAATCCTTCACACAACGACAAGAAAATCCATTTGTGGGAAGACCAGTTCCTCTACCTACTTTGTCTCCATAAGAAAAACCTCGACACCATGCTACTCTAGCGCCACCCGGATTAGGAGCTATTGTAGCAGTCCAAATGTATGCCCCGTTTCCAAAACGGAAAAAACTCATCCCATAAGAGATAACGCCAGCAGGATATACATTAAACATTGAAAGGTTATTTCCATTCTCGTTTCCCTCCCAGCCTTCTACTGATTTCATACTCTTAGCATGAAAGCCTCTATCTTCTTCTTCAATAAGATTAACATCTAAACCTAAGGCAATTTCTAAGTTATTCCATTCTGAGTCAGAAGGCAAATGCCAACCACTAGGGCAAGCTATCATTGCAGTGTCCCAATCATATAGGCGTCCATAAATTGGAGAAGGGTTTCGAGGATTCTCCCATGACCCAGGAGTATTGTACCGCAAATTTTCTGCCATCCACGTTTGATTTCTAATGGTTACTATAGTGTAAACTTCTCCATCTCTAGAATCTATCATTGTAGAGATACTATATTCACTATCTTTCTCACAACCTGTCCATAATAGTATAAAATTAGCCAACAAAAAAGCAATTAATATTTTCCTCATATTCTTCTAATTTACAACTATCACGACTCACACCTAAGCCCTTCTAAAACAGCTCATTATTTAATAAAAAATGTATATTTCATACTTATAGACGTTTAAAAATTACAAAAGGTTGGAAATTTTTATGGTTTTAATACCGTTTAGCATAAAGTACTTTGAGTAAGAAGTCTATTAAAACAGGCTTCTTACTTAAGAATCCTTCTTAACCAGGATGGACATAAACACTTTGTTGTAAGCCGTTTTTATTCTATCTGAATTGTTTTGGTTTTGTGTTTTTACTTGCATTTTCAGCTATTTCAATAATTCTTTTTTGTTTAGTTTCCTCTCTTTTGGCAAGAACAACCCAAGTTAATAGAATTTTCTTTGCGGATTTACTTAAACTATCATAATACTCTAAAGCTCCCTCTCTTTTGTCAAATTCTTTTTTTAAATTTTCTGGAAGAATAAGAGCCTCTACTTCATCCAAAATAAACCAAGATTTATTTTTTTTAGCAATTTCAATAGATTTATAACCAGCTTCTTGTATAAGGTCTTTTGAAGTTAAATACTCTACTTTATCTTTATTTACTTTAGACCAAATGCTATTAGGCTTTCTTTTACTGAAATATTGCATATACCTTTCGTTATCAATAGTCTTTTTAGTACTATCTATCCATCCAAAGCAGAGTGCTTCATCAACTGCGACACTCCAACTGATAGAGGCTACTTTTGTTGATTTTTTATAAAAAACAAGCCAAACAGACTGTTTCAACTGATGATTTTTAATTAACCAGTTTCTCCAATCTGTTTGACTTTTAGGATAATATGTTTCTATTTCTTCTTTAGACATTATGTCGTTTCAACCATTTTAAAATCGCTTGATTAGTTTCTTCTGGTTTTTCTTGTTGAATACAATGACCGCAATCTAAGCTAACGACTGCTGCATTAGGTACGAAATCTGTTAAGTTCTCGGATTTAGGAATCACATCTTGTTCGCCATATATCATAAGTGTAGGATGTTGGATAATTGGATTAACATCTGCTAGTAAATGCCAATTTTGATCAAGATTTCTATACCAATTTATACCTCCTGTAAATCCTGATGTTTCGAAAGCAGAAACATAAACAGCCAATTCACTTTCACTCATTATAGGGTCTCCAAGTGATTTTTCTGCTTTTGCAAGATTAATCATTATCATACCTGGTTCAGGCATTGTAAGAGGTACATTTTTCCGGAACAAATTACCAAGAAATTGAGATTTGTTTTCATCCAAAATAGCATCTGCGACTCCTACTTGTCTATTAAAGTGAACAAAATAATTATCTGGTCCAAATATTTCTTCCATAAACTCTATCCAAGGTTTTTCTCCTCTTTGCATATATGGTAAAGCCAAATTTATTATTTTATTTACTCGTTCAGGATGTAATAAAGCTAGACTCCAAACAATATTAGCCCCCCAATCGTGACCTATAAAGGTAGCTTTTTCATATCCATAGTGGTCAAGTAGAGCAACTAAATCTCCAGTTAAATGTTCCATACCATATGCTGTTATTTCAGTTGGACAAGATGAATTACCATAACCACGTTGATTAGGGACAATGACATGATAACCAGCTTTAACAAGTTCAGGAATTTGAAATCGCCAAGAAAACGCATTTTCTGGAAATCCGTGACAGAGTACAATAGGTTTACCTTTATTCTCTTTACCAGCTTCAAATACTTCAAGTTCAATACCATTGACAGAAATCATAATTGGACTTGGAAATTCGATTAAATCATTTTTTTTGTTCATTACGTTTGTTATTTTTTTGTCTATAAATTAATATGACACAAATGTAAATGAGGGCTATGACAACCTTATGGCAAGGGTCAAAAATAATTAATGGTATTTGTCAAAATATTCTTGTAAAGTCATATTATGAGGTTCGAAATTTTCTGTTAGAATTTCTATTTTTTGAATCCTGTCTGGTCTAAAGAACCTAAATTCATTACGCAAACGACAAAATGCAACTAAATACCAATTTTCAGAATTTAATATAGCAAATGGTTCTATTAATCTAACTGATGCAGAGTTTTCTTTATTGATATATTCTATTTTAACAAGGTTGTAATTAGTCAATGCATCTTGTAAATCTGATAAATTATTACTATTCCTTTCTCGATTTATGTTTTCGTCATAACGTGTACGTTCAAGAAGTATATTAGCTTTATCTTTTGTCGCATATTTTAGAATTGATTTAATTTTATCTATTGCTTCCAAGTAGTCCTTTACAAATGATGCATCCTTACTATTTAGTACTAATTGTTCTGCAAGTATTAAAGCATTTGCTTGCTTTTCGGTAAACATTACAGGTGGAATTTTATATCCATCCATTAATCTATAGCCTTTTCCTTCCTCTGTTAATACAGGAACACCAGATTGTTCCAACGCTTTTATGTCTCTGTAAATAGTTCTTTTACTAACTTGAAATTTTTTAGATAATTCAGAAGCAGTAACAATTTTCTTAGTCTGAAATTGAATTAAAATGGCAGTTAATCGGGATAACCTATTGGTTTCGGAATATTCCATTAATTATTAGATTGAAATGGATAATTAGTAAAAGTTAAAGGTAAGAAGGATAAGCACCTAGAAGCAAAATTACAAATTTTGCTTAGATTTTTTTTTATAAAATCTAGTTTTAGTGCGATTTAGTGTTAATTAATTTAGGAGTAATCTCATGATAATTAAATATTTACAGGAAAAGGTTATCCATTAATGGACAACCTTAAAACAAAGTAGTTTTAAACATTATAACAATATGAAAAGAGCCTAAAATGCTTCTTTTTTCAGTTTTAAATTATTTTTCTAAAAACATTCGTAATGCTTGGAGTTCGTCATGAGAGTAGGCACTAATCCCTTACAAAGCCTCAAACATTTCCACCAACCAAGTCTTACTAGCAATAGGATTCGTTTCGTTGAACAAAACTTCTAGTTTTTGGCGTTCTTTGTTGAATTTTTCAGCCGATTGATACTCTTTGCTCTCTTTCAATTTGTAAGTACGACGAATGAGGTTAATAAAATTGTAGTACACCACTCGCCTATCTTCTGTCAATTGCTTATTCCGTTTGAGGTAGTTTCGGAAGGCATCTGTGAGTGAGTACAAGGCTTCTCCTTCGTTGATTTCATAGTAAATTTTGAGCTGAATCATCTTTGCGCCAATGTGATAGGTATAATTGGTAAATACAACATTGTGCAAGGCTTGTAAAGCTACCCCATATTCCTTTTTGGCATACAACAAAAAGCCCATCAAGAGCGAATAAGCACTTTTTTGATATTGAGGAATTAAAGCTTCTTTATAATCTTCAATAAACTCTGCTGCCCATTCATAATCGCCTAAATTAATGGCACTTGTGCCTATATTTTTATAATCTCCATCGGACAAATAACCATCTACAAAGTTGATTTCATGCTTGACTAAAAACTTAGAAATATCCAACATTTCTTTCAAATATTGTTCACTAGCCGTTTTATTATACCGTTGAATACAATGATTTTCTAGATAATCATAAATGTTTTTTAGCTCCAATTTGGAGAACGTTGCTTGATGCTCAACCAACCATTCTTTTACTTTAAAATACTCCTCATCTCCTTTTTCTCCATACAACAACATTTTTAAGACAGCTGCATAAATCTTAATCGTTGGTTCTTCTCCATAAGGGCTGTTGGTTTGTTCCAAATAGACAAATAATTCATCCACCAAACGATACTCATAATTACTACCAATCACAATATTTCGGCTGACCATATCACAGGCTACCTTCAGTTTTTTGGTAATAAAAAACAAGTCTAGGAAATCATTTTTGAGCTGTAAATTTTCATTATAAGTACGACCACCTTTTGTAATAAAATTAACATCCAACTCCTTATGATAAGAAAACTTTTCCCAATACAAATCTTCTATATCTGTATAAGAACTCTCATCTCCACGCTCTACTTTTCGCAAAATAGCATCGTAATCTTTAAACTGTTTTCGCTGTCGCAACTCTGCTAAAATTTTAATCAAATGCTGATTGTGCTTTTCCTCGTGTGCTGTTATCACTAAATAATCGTGCAAGAGAGAAAGTAGTTTAGAGCTAATGCTGTGCAGGGTGTTCCCATCAAATTTCTTACTGGGATAAACATGCTTAAAGACCCGCTCTTTTTCTAGGCGATGTTGGCGTTTGGGGTTGGGGATATACTTTGCCAAGTAAGCACAAAGCTTCTTAACCTCGGCATGTTTGTTATAAAAAGGCGAATGTACATAATCTAAGAAACGGGTCGTTTCTCTAGAGTCTAAGTACTGAAATAGGGTGACTAGTTTAGTTTTGTGCATCCTGAAACGCTGTAAAATTTGGTTAGTAGTATTAAATCCTTCTTTATTCCTGTCAACAGCTCGTTT
Source organism: uncultured Aureispira sp. (assembly GCA_937942475.1). Lineage (GTDB taxonomy): Bacteria > Bacteroidota > Bacteroidia > Chitinophagales > Saprospiraceae > Aureispira. The sequence continues at coordinate 4,370 of CALDEP010000093.1, read as the reverse complement.
AAAAATTACATTACTTTGATTATCAAACTTATAAACCTAGAAAAACGCTAGCTTGTCAACTATAAAAGTGGTAGTGATAATAATCTATAAGATAAGTTTTATAAAGCCTTATTGGTTCTTAAAAATCCATATTTATCTGACAGATTGTTAACCGCTTTTTTAACTGTTTACCTATCTAAGTTTAAAATCTGCTAATCACGTTAATATATAATATCTTTATTAAAAACTAAAAACTTGACGGACTATTATCCTGTATGATTTTATAAATAAAATTAGTTTCGCCCCATACCTTTTCTTCGTGTACTAGTTTCCATTGAAAGTTATTTTTGTACGAAATTTCTTGCATGGTTTCAATAGCGCAATCATCCGATAAAATCATATAAATAGAACTTTCTACCGCCATATATTTCCCTATGGTATCAAACAAACGATGAAAATATTCAAAATCAGCCCCACAAAAAAAGGCTTTTTCTCGATCATTTGTTGGCACTTGAGGGAAATAAGGTGGATTAATCAAAATATATTGAAAGGTTGTTAAGGGAATTTGCTCCAACAAATCGGACTCAATTACCTTCATTTCCAATTGATTAACCTTTTGTGTTTCCAAAATAGAACGAACTGCTACAGGGTTAATGTCACTAGCAGTGACAAGGAAACCCTCCCGAGCCATTAATGCTGAAATTAAACCACTTCCCGCGCCTAATTCGAGTACTTTTGCACCTTTTTGCTCCAAATTTAAAGCAAACTTAGCTAAAATCTTAGTACTAAAAAGTAGCCCAGGATGAAACACGGAAGGAGCCACCTTGATAGACAAGCCATCATAGGAAAACCAACGTGTCCGAGCCAAATAAGCCTTGTATAGTCGCCATAAGATAGGCTGTGTTAATCGTCTAAATTGACGTCGTATTTGATCCATCATAATCCCTTGCGCTTCGATCTAAAATCCTTCTATTTCTGGTTGGCGATATTTCCAAATCTTCTGTAAGGCTTTTAATTCATATGGAAATTTGTATACGCCCGAACGATAGCGAAACGTTGATAAAGTGTGAATTATTTTTCGTTGCAATTTACTCAAACGAACATCTGAAACCGTTGGATAATAAGCATTTAATACCGTCTCAAAATTCTTAATTTTATCAACCATAGCAGGGGTTAACCAAGGCGTTAATGGATTTTTTCTAAGGTCGAAATTTTGCCATTGCGGTGTGATCCAGTCCTCCAATTGGCTTGGAAACTCAAACCCTGCGGCTGTAATTCGCTCAAATAACTCCGAACCTTCTGTTGGAACAGGGCTGTAGAGATAAATGATAATCTCTGTATCTGGATTGATTGTTTTTATTTCCTTGATAAACTCAATGTCAGAATCAATTTGCGCCATCACCTGCTCCTCACTATCTCCAGGCAAGCCCAAGACAAAAGAATACTCTGGAATGATGTCTACTTTTCGCATTCTTGCTGCAAAACTTCTAATCTGCGCTGCCGTCTGTTTTCCTCCTTTATCCATCTGTTTGAGAATGTCATCATTTCCACTCTCTGCACCAAAGAAAATCATTTTACAACCTGCTTCACGCATCAAATGCAAGGTTTCATCGGAATATTTATCAATGGTATCAATTCTTCCTTCTCCCCACCAGATCATATTTTCCTTCTTCATTAATCTAGAAAATTCTGCGGTACGTTTTTCGGAAACAAAGAAGTTATTATCATGAAACTCAATCGCTGTAGCACCATATTCCTTCTTGATTTTCAGCACATCATTATAGACATTCTCTGCACTTTTTGCCTTCCACCGACCATTATAAATAGGAACAACCGCACAGAAAGAACACTTAAAAGGGCAGCCAACACTAGAGTGATAGGCTAATGTCTTTTTACCTAAATAGGTATTTCCCAAGTAATTTTCAATGGGATAAAAGGTATTCAAATAATCGTAAGGCAATTCTGGTAATTTATCTTGATCCAACAAGCCTTCCTTTTTTGTTTTTACAATTTGCCCATCTATTGTTTGATAGATTAAGTTAGGAATAAACTCATGTGGCAAATCATTCTCCAAAGCCATCAACAAGGCAGGAAACGTATTATCACCAGGTCCATTCACGATATAATCAATAAAGGGTGCTGTAATCACTACTTTGTATTGATTGGAGGGAAAATAACCGCCCCAAATATTAATCAAATCGGGAAAATCTTCTTTTGCTTTTTTTGCAAATGGAATCGCTTGGCTTAATTGAGGACCAGGCATAACCGTCATTCCTAAATACTTAAATTCACCTGTTTCCAAATAGGAAGCAATCTTAGCGTAGGGATCTTCTTCTAAATTTCCATCGACAAAAACATAGTCAAACTTACCTTCTAACGCAGCACCTACTTGTAAAATACTATTAGGAATCCGATATTTTGAAGTAGCACTTCTAGGATTGAATAAAATCACTTTATTTGGGGAAACGTCCATCATTCGTCTTTGCTTTTGATTCTTTTTAGATAAAAAAATACAGTTTTCAGGGCTTTTACATCATATTCCTGTAATTTACAACTGTTTTTATAAAACTCTATAGTACATTGAAACATTCTTTATATAAAACATTATCGCTCTTTTTCAAATCGTGTGTATTTTTGAAATACAAGTTACCTTATCCAGTTTTAAATCAAGATATAAGTTTTAAGTAGAAAGTCGTAAGTCGTTTATTATCAAAAGAAAACTTACGATTTTCTACTTAAAACTTACGACTCATATAGTTCAAATAAAGGTAGTCCTTAGTCTATTATCACACCATTTGCAAAAGAACGAACATTATTAACTCCATAGACTATCTTTTTGTGCAGCGATATCACCACCTTAAATTAATTTCATTTTACGCCATTACTTGTCTAAGTATCGCCTTATTTTCTGCTGCCTGTACGGCTGATAAATTAGCTGCGCCATCCGATTTGAAAATTAATTTGCAGTATTATTACAATCCTGCTGCTCCAAATCAACAAAACTTAGAAAGTGGTCTAAAATGGTATTTCTCTTATTTGGGTGCCAGCCTTCCCAAAGGACAATTGACAAAAGCCATCGAATGGAAAAGCAATACCAATAGCCTTGCTTTGTTAGAAATTGATTGCGCTAAAGTAGGTTTTTCTACGGCGGCACAAGTTGCCTTAAAGCGAATTATTCAGACCATAAAAAACAGTGCTGCTTATAAAAAAAATGAGGCGATAGATCTAGGGCGTTTTGTTGCCTTAACCTTGAACAGCAGCAACCATTATTATGCCATCACGGGTGTTTATCCGACTTTTAACGCTTTTAAAAATGCTTATGATTTTGAAGACACCGCTGCCATTAGTTTAGGCAATGGTGCTTCTAGTGTTACTGTTGGAAATCGAATCATTTATCAAACCAAAGATCTTAATACAGATTTTCAAAAAATGGCTTTTATTGCCTTAGAAGGGACAGGCGATTTGCAACAAGGAAATTTTGAAGCCAGTGATTTTGAAGTTTTTGACTTCATGCCCAATGGGCAACCTCGTTTTGCTATTTATGATGAAAATGGGCAATTAAAAACAGCCGTTCCCGCTGCTCTAGGCGTAGCTGGAAAACCTGCCAAATGTATGTGGTGCCACGAATCCACCATTCAAGCTAATTTTGTCTTACAACATCCACAATCCACGGTTTTTAATCAGAACATTAGAGATAAAAATACATTTCTGAATACCAGTAGAAATCAGTTGGATTCAGACCTAAGTTACCTTCTGTTGCAAGAGCATCGTTTTGCAGAATTACTCTATATTTCTTTTATGGAACCCAATGCCGCTCGTTTGGCGCAAGAATGGAATTATAGCCTAGCAGAAACACAAACTTTATTACAAAACTATGCCACACACCTACACCACGAATACCCACAGCTAGGGAATTTATACCATCGCAGCGAGGTCGATCATTTGAACCCCTCGCCTGTATTGCAAACCCCAGAGTCGGCACACGAAGCTTCTTTTTACGAGCCTAATTTTTGATGTTGATAAAAACGAATCAATCTACCAAAAACAAAAAATAATAACCATTGTACAATTGCCGTAGAAGTAATTGCGCCCAAAGCTCCATAGCTTGGTATTAGGCAATAATTACAACACAAATTAACTATTGCAGCTCCCAAAAACACCCAAACCAACTGTTTTTCTCGCTTCAGTTTTATCAACTGATGCGTCTGAATGGCATAACCAAAGAAAGGAACAATTGTCAAATAGCCCATCACATACATCCAAACCGAAAAATGAATCCCATAAACCAAAGGCAACAGGTAATAAAAAAGGCTTATAATAGGCGCTGTTCCTAATATTCCTATTAATAACATCAAACGATTCATGCGTTGCAATGCTTGGTCTGGCATTCT
>CALDEP010000092.1 GCA_937942475.1 uncultured Aureispira sp. | reverse complement strand
AAAAAAAAGCAATGACCTTCACATATATTATCTTCAATATATAGCTTATATTTACCGTCAATAACAAGTGCTATTTGTAAAGCATAGTGCTTATGGAAATCTGACTGCGGAGATTTTCCAACATATATCACGAATCCTTGTTCAACTATTATTCTGGCTCTGTTTTTCATTTATAGTACCATTTTGGCATTAAGCACAACGTGCGTGTATCTGAGCTAAAATAAATTGTGTAAGAATTAATGGCATATCATGAATTTTTTCTCGAATATCTATCTGTTTAGCATTTTATTAGATCTAAGAGCGAAGCGATCTAAGATCTAAAAGCATTCACAAAGCGACCGAGCTGTTTTGTGTTGTCCTGTACATAGCACTAATTTACGAGTTCTTTCTTACTTCTTTTTGTTTCAAACATTTTATAGGAAAACCGTCGTTACTTGTATTTCTCTTATGGCTGCTGTTTTGAAACCTAAAATACAGTATTAATAGTATATAAACCTGGCTCTAGATTATTTAATTCGTAATTACCATCAATATCTGTTGTCATTCCAGTACCTGTTTGGGATCAACTAAAATAAGGAATTGTAATTATTAGGACAAAAAAAAGAACTTTTGTAGACGATTAGAATGCATTTTATAATTTTTTTATTCTAATATCAGTTTGGTATATTGTGATAACATAGTATTGCTTATTAGGTTTAGGTTCTGTCAAAAAAAAGTTCATTTTATTTTTAATATTTCTGTCAAAAAAAAATAAAAGGCAAACTATTTAAAAGTTTAAATGTTTGATAATCAAATAAATTTAACTTTTATCATTTTTTGTTTTTGCAGAAAAATAAGCTCATTTTTTTGTAAAAAAGTAAAGCTACTGGAAATAATACAGCATGAAATATAAATTACTAGCAGAAATACTCCCTTATTTGGAAGAATTTGAAGAAAAAGGGAGTGGAGAGACCATTGATGATTTTGTTGCTTGGATGCAAACAACACCAATTCTGAAAAAAAACTCCGATGCTAAGGTTCTAAAATCGATTCCTTTACAAGGAAGTGTTAATGCACAAATCTGCCAATTGATTGCATTGATGTATAAGTATGTCCGATTTTATTACAAAAAAGGATTTAAAAATTCTCTTTTGCAAACCATGGAAGATTTTGGTTTTTTGGCAACCTTGGCAACGTTCGGGGATTTGAGAAAAAATACCTTAATCCAAAAAAACACCAGTGAGTTTACTTCTGGAATGGAAGTGATAAGAAGGTTGGAGCGAAATGAATTGATTGAATCTTTCCCAGATCCAGAAGACAAAAGAGCAAGACGGGTTAAAACAACCAAAAAGGGGCAAGGTGTCTTTTATCAAGCGTTTCCTGTTTTGCAAAAAATGGGAGAAATAGCTACTGGAGAATTAACAGAGGCAGAAAAACAGCAATTATTAGAGTTGTTGAATAAATTAAATTATTTTCATAATCCTATTTTTCACGAGGAAAAAGAAACACCTTTAGATACTATTATAACAGACTATGTTGAAGCATAATGTATATTTATTAGGTTTTATGGGATCGGGAAAGTCGCACGTTGGCAAAGTATTATCAAAAGACTTAAAGGTTCCTTTTATTGATTTGGATGCTTTTATAGAGCAAGAAGAAAAGTGTAGTATTAATGAGATCTTTGCTACAAAAGGTGAGGCTTATTTTCGAGAAATAGAAGCCAGTAGTTTGCGGAAATTAAAAGCTGCTAGAGCTGTTATTGCATTAGGAGGTGGAACGCCTTGTTTTTTTAATAACAGTACTTGGATTCGGGAACATGGCGATAGCTTTTTTTTAGATCCTGCTGTTTCTATCTTAATAGAACGATTGGTGGGAGAGCAAGAAAAGAGACCTTTGTTGAAAGGGAAAAACAAAGCAGCGTTAAGCGTTTTTATACAGCAGAAATTAGAAGAACGACGTTCTTTTTATGAACAGGCTACAATTATTGTAAAAGAAACAGCGATAGAAAAGATTATTCTAGAAATTAAAGAAAAGATGCAAGGACAAAAATTACTAGTATTACATGGTGCTTTGGGGAGTGAAGGACAATTAGAGCCTTTGAAAAATGTATTGAGCGATTCCTTTGAAGTGCATAGCCTTAATTTTACAGGACATGGTGGACGTGATTTTGATGGAGATAATTTTTCTATAGATTACTTCACGAAGGATGTTTTGGATTATTTGGAGGAACAAGATTTGGAGAAGGTCGCTATCTTTGGCTATTCTATGGGCGGTTATGTTGCTTTGAATTTAGCAAAAAAATACCCGAATCGAGTTGAGAAAATTTTTACACTGGCAACAAAGTTTGCTTGGTCGGTAGAAAGTGCGTCTAAGGAAGTGAAAATGCTAAATCCTGATGTAATAGCAACTAAAATACCTGCCTTTGCTACCACACTCAAGGAGCGTCATGCGCCTTTAGATTGGAAATGGCACTTAAAGAAAACAGCAGAAATGATGTTGGAATTAGGAAAAGGAGCGGGGCTTTCTTCAGAAGATTTTGCTGGAATTACACAAGAAGTTTTGATTACCGTTGGATCTAAGGATAGAATGGTTGGTCAAGAAGAATCCGAAACGGTGGCAAATTTATTACCAAATGGAAAATTTGAATTGTTAGAAGGATTTAAGCATCCTATTGAACAAGTGGATTTGGCAATACTAACGGAAAAGATAACTGCTTTTTTTGGGTAGAATTTTAAAAAAAATAGATCGAGATTTTATTCTATGACCCAAGCCTTTTTATTGTAATTCTCTTGCAAGAAATTTAAATGCAGTTTCAATTCTTCTGGCGTACAAGTGATTTGAACACCAACTCTATTTAAGCCATTTTTTACAGAAACGTCAGGAAGGTAATTGTCTTTTTCCAATTTCTTAGCCAAACGATTCGCATTTGCTCTCTTTCCAAAGGCGCCTAAGACGATAACAAAATCTTCTGCATTTTTATCGACAACAGGCAGGACTTCAATTACTTTTTCTTCTACTGTATCAACTGGTATTGTTTCTGTCAATTCCTTAGAAGGAGTTGTAGTCGTTATATTATTAGTACCAAGAGAAGGAATCAAAGAAGCTTGAGCGCTATTATTGCTGTCTGTTGCTTGTTGATTGTTGTTACTTGCAATGGTTGTAGAATTATTATCAGTAGAAGTACCTACAATAGCACTATAGATAGAAGGTATAGACAAAGCAAAAATTAAGATGGCTGCTGCTGCAACTACTCTAGGTTGTGCTAAAATAGCAATAATCCCTGCTTTTTGTCTTCGTTTGATTGGAACCAAATGCTCTGGAGTCTCTTTCAAATAATCTCTACTGCGAAGAATTGGCGCACAAGTTAAATTTGGCAAGCCATAAGCATCTTTCAAAAAGTTGGTCTCAGCAGGCACAAATTCTAATTTAGAATCAGAATTAAAATAGAGTTTACCAATATTTTCAAAATGAACGATTTTATTATTAAATAAATCAATCTCAATTTGACGACTAAAGGCTTCTATTTTTAAAGTAGCTTGTTTGTAGGTTAAATGTTCTTTTTGAGCGATGTGGTTGGCTAATAAACCATCATTATTGACAAGCTTTGGATTAAAAGAAACTGATTTTTGAGGGGGTAGCAATTGCTGTTCTACAAAATCTATAGAGGCAGAAGCATAATTGACAATAAACCCACCAATGGTAGGGATAATGACACAATCATTCAAAAACAGTAGTTCTTCTATGTGATAAGATAGATCCAAGCCGAGTGTAGGTTAAATGAATAGAAACAAGAAAATAAACACTTGTTCTACCGAGTTGATAATTTAAGTAGTTAGTCTTAATTAATTGTTATTTCCTCACGAATAACTTTGTTATCGTAAGTATGCAACTCTACAAAATAACTACCTCTTTCTAGCTTTTCCAAATTTACTTCATAAATAGTGTTGATTGGTAGGTCAAAAAGATGATTATCTTCAATAACGACCTCTTTTTCGGCTGATTTTAGAACCAAACGATTCATTTTTCCACCTAAAGATTCAAAATCTATGTACAATAGTTTCCCTTCTTGGTTGGTATGAAACGACCAATTATCCTCTTCGGTTAATTCATTTTCAAAATTAGCCCAATCAATATCAGAGGAAGGAGTAGAAGAGATGGCAATGTCAGAAGTAGAAGCAGTTTGAGTTTGTCCTATGGCACCTTGGCACAATAGAAAAATAAAGGTAATGCAAGTTACGGCCTTCATTATTTTTTTTTTTAGAAAATTTAGCGAGTTTTTTCTTTTTTATACCTTGTCGAGAATTATTGATCCACAAAGTATTAACTTCATTATTTTACCTAAAGCAAAGACAGATTGTTTTTTTTGTTTAAATCAATGCTATAGGAACTTACTTTTGATGCTGTTATGTCTATTGTTTCATCTGTACAGCTACCAATAATAAGGGTTTTCATAATAATTACCAAATTTAGAATGCTTAATTTCTTTTTTTTAAGACAATGTTATAGTTTTAACAACCATTTGGTTAACAATGTTTTTGGAATGAAACACTATTTTTGGTATACTATTCGTTTAATAAAAACTATCCTATCTACTTATAAAACGCCAACCTTCAATATTTATTTCATATGCCCATGACTAAAATATATCATTGCTCCTTTTTGTTGTTTTTTCTTTGCTGTACAGTGAACGCTGTGTTTGCACAGTTGAAGCCAACTAAGACAACTGCTGTTGTAACCTTTATTTTTACCAATCCAATGAATCAAAGTCCTGTTGGAGGAAAGCAATTTGTTATAGAAGGAAAAAAAACAAAGAAACAATTTGAATTAGAAACGAATGAAGAAGGCAAGGCTTTTATCTTAGTGCCTGTCAATGATGTCTATGCGGTCCACTTGGATAATTGGGAAAATTTTGCAGAAGTCACAATCCCTAAAGGCGCTTACCAACGACATGAAATTCCTGTTCCTTTTTATGAAATACCAAAGGATGGGAGTACCTTATTAGCCGAGATTCCAGTGCATATTAGATTGGTGAACAGCGAAAATCAACCTTCTAAGTTGATAGAAGAATTGATAATTCGTAGTGGAAAAAGCCGCAAAACACATACCATTACAACAGATGAAAATGGTAAGGCAACTATTAATTTGCCGATAGGTTGCCAGTATATGCTAAATTTGAAAGGAGCGCCAAATTATTATAAATTTGAGATTCCAAATAAACCTTATGCCGCTTGGACGGAAGACGTTTTGTTTGAACGAAAACAAGGAATGGATAAATATCCGTCGATTCATCATGCGCTCTTTAATTTTGTTTTTCAAGATTTGAATGGAGATTTTGCGGAAGGAGAAGATTTCTGGGTAATTAGCAAGAAAGATGGGACTCGTTATAATGGGACAACAAATGCCTTTGGTATTGCTCAAATTCTAGTTCCTCTGAACGATGTCTATCTGTTGAATGCAGCCTATAATCTCAATTTTGGAGAAAAAAAAATAGCCTTAGAAAAAGGAAGTGATATTGTTGTAGAAACCGTTGTTTACGAATCGGTTACTTCCAAAGAATGGCTCGCTCGTCAAAAAAATCAAGAGCTGATGGCTACTCGACGAGATTCTATTGCAGCAGCAGAGGAGTTAAAACAAATTGCTGCCTTAGATTCCTTGAAAAAATTAAATCTAGAAGATAAATTTATAGAAGAATTCGTTCGTAAGAATCAACCCATTCCAATCAAACGTACGTTTAAAATTAGAAAAGCGATCAAAGCCAAAGTGGCGATTATTGAGGAGCAATTAAAAGTAAATCCTAATTATTTTGTAGAGGAAGACAAGCCTATTTTAGCCATTTTGCAACGTTTTAAGGAGTCTTGGAAAGGAAAAGTGGTGGTTACCGACATCACACAAAGCATGAATCCTTATTTGGAGGAGGTGCTGATTTGGCATTTGTTGAATTTAAAACAAGGAGAACATACGAAATACTTGTTTTTTAATGATGGAGATAAGAAAATGGCTAGTGCCAAAAAGGTTGGTACAACAGGCGGTATTTATGATTGTGAAGGCGCTTGGGAAGAAGTTCAGCTGGTGATTAATACCATGCATACTGCTATAGAACGTGGTTTGGGAGGTGGAGAGCCGCCAGAAAATGACCTGGAGGCGGTTCTAAAAGGGATTCAAAGCAAGAAGGATGTAGAAGAGTTGGTCTTAATTGCAGATAGCTACAGCCGAGTTCGAGACATGGAATTGTTGTCGCAAATTGATATTCCAATTCGAATTATTTTGTGTGGAGCAGAAGAAAAAAATAACTTTTACCAAGCCTTGAAGCCAGACATTAACGAAGAATATTTAACGATTGCACATCGAACCAAAGGTTCTATTCATACCTTAAGGCAAGACATTCTTAACCTTAGTGAAAAAAAAGAAGGCGAAATTGTTGAAATTGGTAAGCATCGTTATATCTTGAGAAACAAACAATTTATTAAGTTGAATTGATAATTAAGAGGTATTCTCTAGGAAGATAAATAAGAGGGCAGTTGCTTCCAAAGTGGCGAATACGTCCCTTCAAAAAACACATATACACTATAAAAATTTCATGAATAAAATTTCTATTTCCCCCGAAATAAAAGAAAAATGCCCTGATTTAGTCTTGGGCTGTTTTTCTTGTGAGTTGACCTGGGCTGCTAGTTCAGATGCTTTAAACGAGGCGATACAAGCTACTTGTGCGAAGTTAGCAGAAAACTTAACTCGACCAGAAATTAGTCAAATTGACACCATTGCTTCTTCTAGAACAGCTTATAAAGCTTTAGGGAAGGACCCTAGCCGTTATCGTTTGTCTGCCGAAGCTTTGTTGAGACGTGTGGTAACGGGCAAAGGCTTGTATCAAATTAACACCATTGTAGATACTTTGAATTTGATTTCTATAGAAACAGGCTACTCTATAGGTGGCTATGATTTGGATAAGGTGCAAGGCGATATTGTACTGGGAATAGGAGCGAATGAGGAGCCTTATGAAGGGATTGGAAAAGGTAGTTTAAATATTGAAAACTTACCTGTTTTTAGAGATACTGTTGGTGCTTTTGGAACGCCTACCAGCGATTCTACTCGAACGATGGTAACCGAAAATACCAACTCTTTTTTAATGATTTTTCTCAATTTTGGCAAGCACGATTCTCTAGAAAAAGTTTTAGCGCAAACCAGTGATTTATATCAACAGTTTACGAGCGCAAAGAACTGCCAAACCCTTATTATTGACTAATTTCATGAAGCCATTTTTTTTATTTGTTCCCCTTTTTTTATTAACGTTTGCTGCAACAGCACAGCTTGATTTTGCGAAAGGTTTTGGCGGTCAAATTGGTTTTTCTTTCAATTTAGGAAGCCATTTTAATCGTGTTGGTCTTATTGCAAAAGTGTATTATCATTATGAATACGTTCAAGCAAACGTACAAATTGCAGGTTATTATAATCCTAGATCTTTTGCAACTGGAATTCCTTCTTGGGAAGGGCAATTGAGAGTTGGCCTAGTGGCTGCCTTTGGGGTCAAAGATTCGGTACATTATAGCCCATTTATCAACGAACTCAGCAATCAAACGAGCCGACCTTATTCCATAGGCTATAGTTATAATTTTTATCTTGATAATATAGAAACCTCTCAAGTGACAGGAACCTTTGGCTTTGGTATTCATGGCTTTAGTTTGTTGATGGAGAATGACTTCTTAGCCTTTAGGGAACAAGACAAGTACCGAACAGGAGCGATTGGGATTTATTATAGGATTAAGAATACTCAAATAGGAATGACCAATATCGCTTGGACGGCAGATCCTTATGGGGCGAGTAGTATTACTATGAAATCGAAGCAATTTCCAGCTAAATATGGTTATCGAAAAACAAAAAATGCCCTTTATGAAGGCAATAGTGCTGGCGTGTTGTCTATTGGTGTCGAGCAATATTTAGGCTATGGACAATACTTGGGGGCTGCGATTGGAATAGATGCCGATCAAATTAGAAATGCTTTTCAGAACAGATTAATTCACGATTCTTTTTTCTTGAAAAACCCTCACGTACCAATGGTTGATACCAAAGGGAAACAATATTTGTACAAAGAAGGACAGCAAGTTCGACCCGCTAAATTCTTTTTTCAATTACAGGCAAATAATACAGCTTTGTATTAAAAACGATGCTATGAACTCTGACATTACTCAATTATATCGTTGGCTAGTAAGCTATGATGTTTTTCCTAGAGAGAGGAGTGAAGCGCTTATTCTAAGTAGAATATCGGAATTGAATGTCCTAAATCTACGATTTAAAAACCTCACTGGATTGCCTAAAAGTATTGGATTGTTGACCAATTTGGTGTCATTGGATTTATCTAATAATAAATTAATTTATTTACCCAAAAGCATTGGTCGCTTAAGCAATTTGAAAGAATTGCTGTTGAATGATAACGAACTACGTAAATTGACGGATAGTGTTGGTCAGTTAAGAAACTTAGAAGTATTAGATTTGGAATACAATCACCTCACTTTTTTGCCCAACAGTATTGATCAGTTGGTAAATTTAAAAGCCCTAAAGTTGGGGCGTAATGAGCTGACTAGTTTACCAGAGGGGATAGGGAAGTTAAGCCATTTAAAAAAGCTCCCCTTAGCCATCAATAATCTGACTTATTTGCCAAACAGTATCGGTCAATTAATTCATTTGGAAGTCCTAGAATTGGGGTATAATAAGCTGACTTATTTACCCGAAAGTATCGGTCAATTAAGCAACTTAAAAATACTAAGTTTGTATAATAATAAGCTGACTCATTTACCCGAAAGTATGGGGCAGTTAATCCATTTAAAAGCGGTAGAGTTTTATAATAATAAGTTGACTAGCTTACCCGAAAGTCTAGGAGAACTCACGAAATTAGAAGCATTAAAGGTGCATTCTAATCATCTCGGGACCTTGCCCGAAAGTATAGGACAACTTATAAAAATAACTAATTTAGATTTAAGTTATAATAGGTTGGCTACGTTGCCCGAAAGCTTCGGAAATCTTAGCGAAATAACGCATTTAGATCTAAGGTCTAATCATCTCACTAGCTTACCCGAAAGCATAGGGGAACTTACAAAAATAGTTGATTTAGAGTTAAATTATAATAGCTTGACTAGTTTACCCGAAAGCATAAATCAGTTAATAAACCTAGAGAAACTAAGGCTGAACTCTAATCGCCTAACTCATTTACCTCAAGAGATCGGTCAGTTAAGATCTCTAAAAATACTAAAGTTACATTCTAATAAGCTCACTAGTTTACCCGAAACGGTGGGGCAACTTAGTAGCTTATGTGATTTGGATTTGAGGAATAATAATTTGACGAATTTGCCAGAAAGCATAGGGCAACTTAGTAAGTTGACAACTTTAAATTTAGTTAATAACAACTTAGCCGCTTTACCCAGTAATATGAAAAATTTACTTAATTTAGAAACAATATGGCTAAACAGCAATCCACTTTATTCGTTGCCTGAATATTTGAAAAAACTACCCGAATTGGAGGAGATAGGTTATGATAATATAAGGTGGAGTCTATTCAAAATGAAATGGCTATCCATTTGCCCTGCTTGTAATAAAATCGGTACTTTGAGGAAGAATTCAATAGCAAGTGACAAGATTTTAGACGATGTCTTAGTGAATAAAGGGAGTTTTAGTTGTCGTATTTGTGAAAAAGAGATCTACTTATAAGTATTGAAACAAACAAAGAGCGTTTTCTATAAACTACGATAAGCACGCCACAAAAATACAGCTGTGACTAGGGTAGACAAAATATCAGCAATAGGAAAGGCATACCAAATTCCATCAATGCCCCAGAATTTAGGTAAAATATAGACCAAAGGTATCAAGAAAAACCCTTGCTTTGTCAAGGTTAATAATAGGGCAGGTCTAGCTTTTCCAATCGCTTGATAATAAGAAGATCCAATCAATTGGATCAGAATAAATGGCATTGCCATAAACACAATCGCCATCGCTCTTGGCGTGATAGCTAGGATGGCTTCATTTGTAGAAAAAAGCTTGACAATAGGGACTTGTAAAAATAGAATACAAGCATAAATAAAAACAGCAATTAGGCTGCCGTAAAGGATTGATTTTCGAATGGTTTCTTTTACTCGCTCGTTCTTTTTTGCGCCATAATTATAACTGGTAATGGGCAAAAAGCCTTGTGTAATTCCAGTGATTGGAAACATGGCAAACATCATCACTCGATTGATAATTCCATAAACAGAAACGTAAATTTCACTCCCATAGGTGTACAAAGAGTTATTCAAAATAATGGATAAAATACTAATAACGCCTTGGCGCGCTAGAGAGACAAACCCGAGAGAAGCAATTTCGGAAACAATGGACCAATGTAAGCTTAGATTTTTTCTACTAATCTTTAAATCACTATCCCCTTTGACGAAAAACCATAAGGTATAACTGGCACTTACCGCATAAGAAAGAACGGTGGCATAAGCAGCGCCTTCCAAGCCCCAATCAAACACATAAATGAAGATGGGATCTAGGATTAAGTTTAGAATAGCAGGCAAGAGCATGACATTCATAGCGATCTTAGGGAAGCCTTGCGCCCGAATAACATGATTGCTCATCATTGCCCAAGACAAGAAAGGAACGCCAAAAAGAATAACATTAAAATAGGCTTTGGCAAAGAGCATGATGTCTCCCTGTGCCCCAAATAACAAGAGCAAATCTTCTTTGAAAATGACGCCCATTATCACAAAAAAAGTTGCAATAGACATATTGAGCGTGATTTGATTTCCAAACACTTTTTGAGCATGTTCGTTGTCCTCTGAACCCAAGGCTCTGGAAATAATAGAAGCGCCACCAATGCCAATAGACATTCCAATAGAGGCAATTAAAAAGGTAATAGGGAGTACCACTGTAATGGCAGCAATTCCCATTGGACCTACCCAATGCCCTACAAAAATAGTATCTACGATCATGTAAATAGACATGACCAAAAATCCAATGCCTGCGGGAATCCCTTGTTGTGCAATTAATTTGTCAATAGGTGCGGTACCTAATTCATTGGATTTTTTTTCTGTACCTAATTTATTGGGTTGCATATAAGGTGATTCTACTGAATGGAATGATTTTTAGGCAAAAAAAGTTTGGGCTGCACTTCAAACAGAACAAAGTATGAATTGTTCATTCTTTTTGAGGTAAAACAGCGCTTTTTATTAAAAAAAAGGATACTTTATAAATGCAAAAGAATATCAAAACTTAAACGTATTAATAATGAAACGAGTAACAGGAATTGGTGGTGTATTTTTTAAAACAAAAGATCCTCAACAAAGTAGAACGTGGTACAAAGAGCACCTAGGTATAGAATCTGATCAATATGGAGCGACATTCAAGTGGTTAGAAAAAGAAAACCCTAAAAAGGAAGGAAGTACAACTTGGAATCCTTTTCCTAAAGATACCACGTATTTTAATCCTGGTGAACAGGAATTCATGATTAATTATCGAGTGGAGGATTTAGAAGCTTTATTGCTTGTGCTAAAAGAAGAAGGAGTAACGATTATAGGCGAAATGGAAAGTTTTGACTATGGTAAATTCGCTTGGATTATGGACCCTGATGGGCGTAAAATAGAACTATGGGAACCTGTTGATGAAAAACTTTAGAGGAACCATTTTAAGAGGTCTTTTAAACATTTGTGCATACTTGATGTTTATGAAAATAAAACTATAATTTCTGCTATAAGTAGAAGAAATAGCCAATCAACTCTTGATTAAAAAAAAAATAATGAAATCTTCTCTTCTTACATCTTTACTGGCAACGCTACTATTTTTATTGCCTATTTTTATAAACGCTCAAGGTATTAATTTTGAGAAGGCTGACTGGGCGTCGGTAAAAGCGAAGGCAAAGGCTTCTGATATGCCTATTTTTGTCGACACTTATGCTCCTTGGTGCGAGCCTTGCAAATGGATGGATAATAACACCTTTGCAGCAGAAGATGTAGGGACGTTTTTTGAAGCTAACTTTGTTAGTTTTCAATTGGATATAGAAGAAGGAGAGGGTCTTGATTTTGCTCAAAAGTACAACGTGACTTCGTATCCTACTATGTTGTTTTTTAATTCAAATGGAGAGCTTGTTCATCGAATTATTGGTGCTTATGGAACAGAAGATTTAATCGAGAAAAGCAAAGCTGCTTTGTTGCCCGAAAATCAAATTTACACCTTAAAAAAGGAGTTTGAAAAACAAAAAGATAACCCTGCGTTTCTACGAAAATATGCAGATGCCTTAAAACGTGTTGGAGAAGAGTATATGTATATTGCTGATGTTTATATAGATTTAATCGGAATAGAATCGCTTTCGGAAGCAGAACATTTTGGGGTCTTGGAACATTGTATTAATGATTATCAGCACGAGGCTTATCGTTATGTCTTGGCGAATAAGTCTGATTTTATTATTAGTTTAGGAAATGATCGTGTCGATAGTTATTTGGATGCTGCTTTTAACATTCGTTGCTATGAAATTATTGAAAATGGCTCAGAACAAACGGTTATTCGAAACTTTTTGCAGGATGTTAAACGAATTTTGCCTGATCGAGTAGATTATTTCAAAACGAAAATTGATTATTATAATAATCGAGGAGATGAGCGTAAAGATTATCGTTTGGCTCGAAAGTATGAGAAGCATTGTAAGGATGCTAAAAGCCTAAATGGCATCGCTCGTTATATGTTAAATGTTTATGGTAAAAGTAAAACACAACTAAGGGCTGCTTTAGAATGGGTTGATCGAGCCATTTTGTTAGAAGAAAGTATTGCAACACTAGAAACCAAAGCCTTAATTTTACTAGCTTTGGAAGATCGAGCAGCAGCTTTGGTCATTGCAGAGCAGCAATTGGAAATAAGCAAAAAGGAAGGTAAATATATAGAAGAAACAGAGGCTTTGATTGGTAGAATTAAAGAAAAGTAAAATTAATTTGAAGATTCGTTGATTTGATAATTTGACGATGCTAAGGATTTGATAAAAAAAAAGAAGATTTGAAAATGTCAACACATTTTCAAATCTTCCAATCAACTCATTATCAAATTAAATCACAGAGTGTTGTTATACATTGAACATAAACTCTAACAAGTCGCCATCCTTTACCACATATTCTTTTCCCTCTTGACGTAAAGTTCCTGTTTCTTGTGCGCCTTTCCAGCCACTATGAGTGATGAAATCTTCAAAACCAACGGTTTTTGACTTGATAAATCCACGCTCAAAATCCGAGTGAATCACTCCAGCAGCACCAGGTGCTTTTGTTCCAACTTCAATCGTCCAAGCACGAACTTCTTTTTCTCCAGCAGTGAAGTAAGTAATTAAATTCAAGATGCTATAACAGGCATGAATCAACTTATTGACACCAGGTTCTGTCAAACCCAAGTCAGACAAGAACTCCATACGCTCTTCGTAAGACTCTAATTCTGCAATATCAGATTCAATTTCTGCACTAACCAAAATGATTTCTGCGTTCTCATCTTTTACGGCTTCTCTAAATGCTTTGGTATGTTCGTTTCCAGAAACAACAGAATCTTCATCTACATTACAAACATAGATAATCGGCTTAGCCGTCAATAATTGTAATTGATGGACAATAACCTCCGCTTCTTCTGTTTCATAATCGTCAAAACTACGAACAGGCTTACCTTCTTCTAGGTGCGCTAGCAAATTTTCTAAGATAGTGACTAATTTTTGTAGTGCTTTATCACCACCTTTAGCCAACTTTTTTTGCTTTTGAATTTGCTTTTCAATAATTTCCATGTCCTTGAAAATCAATTCCAAGTCAATCGTTTCTTTGTCACGGATAGGATTAATGCCACCATCGACATGGACAATATTATCATCTTCAAAACAACGCACAACATGTACAATTGCATTTACTTCTCGAATATTCCCTAAGAATTGATTTCCCAATCCTTCTCCTTTACTAGCACCTTTAATCAAACCAGCAATATCTACGATATCAATAGTTGTAGGAACGACTCTTTGAGGATTGATAATTGCCTCTAATTTAGTCAATCGATGATCTGGAACAGTGATGGTTCCAATGTTTGGTTCTTTTGTTGCAAAAGGATAATTTGCTGCTAAAGCTTTAGCAGAGGAAAGTGCATTGAAAAGCGTTGATTTTCCTACGTTCGGAAGTCCAACAATTCCACATTTTAATGCCATGTTGTATGTATGTTAAAATAGTTAGCAAATTTTGAGTGTCGTGACAATTTTCAAGATCTCGATCTTTCTATCTGTCAAAACTTGCTGCGAAAATACAATTATTTGTGAAAGTCTGAAAGTAAAGGCTTGCTTTTATTGCTTTTGAGGGATTTTATACTTAGCAGGGGATGAAAGATGGAGTTAAATCTATTTTTTACAAAGCAAAAATTAATCATTAACTCATGTTACGCAAAAAAATGATTACGAAGATAAAAATTAATGTTCCTGTATAAACTTGTTCTGAATGTTGAAGGCTTAATTTTTAATGATGAATGCTTTATAGTATAATTAGCATTAAAAATTCAGCATTCAACATTAAAAATTAAAACAAGGGTTCAAGAAGCAAAT
>CALDEP010000091.1 GCA_937942475.1 uncultured Aureispira sp. | reverse complement strand
ATCTCCTTGTGGCAAAGGATTCCATGCTTCTGGTTTTAATAAATTTCTCAAAGAGAAGTTATTAAACGTAACCCCTAAGGTACCAATAACACCTCGACCAACACCACCCCAACCAGCAGATAATTCCAACTGATCTGAAGGGCGTTCTTCTACAATATACTCAATATCAACCGTTCCTCTTTGAGGATTAACAGGCGTATTAATTTGTATGTTTTCTGGATTAAAGTAGTTCAAGGCTGTTAACTCACGTTGAGAACGAATAATGTCAGAACGGCTAAACTTATTACCAGGCAACGTTCTCAACTCACGACGAATAACATGTTCGTGTGTACGATCATTTCCTTTGATAATTACATTCGCAATGATGGCAATTGGCCCTTCAGAAATACGAATCTCTAAATCTACAGAATCTTCACGAACGCCTTTTTCTACTGGTTTAGCATCAAAAAACAAGTACCCATTATCCATATAAAGTGTACTAACATCTCGTCCATTACGATCAAATTTCAGACGAGTTTGAATCAATTCTTCATTATAGATATCTCCTTTCTTAATTCCTAGAATATTATCTAAGACACGATCGGAGTAAGTTGTATTTCCTCTAAAGACAATATTTCCAAAAACATACGTAGAACCTTCGTCAATATACATATCAATGTTCATCACCTTACGCTTTCCTTTCTGTGTCAAATAAACAGAATCTCTCATAATGGCGGCATCTCTATGTCCTACATTATTATAAGCAGCAATAACATTTTTCTTATCTTGCTCATATTCTTTCTGAATAAACTTAGAAGGTTTGAAAAGCGCCCAGATATTATTTCGCTTCGTTTCTTTCATCGAGCGATACAATTTTCCTTCCTTTATTTTTTCAACACCATAAAAGTTAATGTTCGCAATACGAACACGTTTTCCCTTTTTGATGTTAAAGACCCAACGCACTGAATTTTTAAGGATTTTATCTTCCTCTTCCAATACTTCAATTTCTACATCCAAAAATCCTTTTTCGATATAAATTTCTTTTAGTGCCTGGGTCGCATGCAACTTCATGGCAGAAGTAGCTGCACGACCTTTTTGAAGGTAACGTTTGGTAGCCGCATTGGCATCGTCGTGTTGTCCTTTCGGGATACCTTTATATCCATGACGTGCAAAACGAGGATATTCTCTAACCACGATTTCTAAAAAGACAATATCACCAATTTTCTTTTGAATATTAATCGTCACATCCACAAACAAACCTTGTTTCCAAAGTTTGCGAATTGCTTTTGAGATTTGATCACTAGGAATACGAATCGTTTTGCCTACGGTCAAGCCCGATAAGGCAATAATTCCATTGGCATCGGTATAATTTGCTCCAACAACTTCAATCCCACCTACTTCATAAGTTTGTGGTTCACTGTAGTCAATCAATGGGGCAGGTTCTAACGAATCTACTTTTTCTTCTGTTACTTGTGCCCAAGTAGCTTGGTTTGATAACAACAACACAGCACATACTATACTAAATAACCTCTGAATCATAATATTTTTTATAATAATAACAATTTTAAACCCACCGCAAGGCTTTCTATCCGAAAGACAATCCTCCACTGGTTTACATTTTTCAAACAAATTGTATAGCCTAAAAATAGGGTATTGATCCCACAAATATACTATTTCAACCGTCTAATTACTGTAATATCTTATCTGCACATTTCGCTCAAACTTATAAACGACAATTTTTGCACAAAAGTAAGTTAATCTACCATCAATAAGAAAATATATCTCTTAAAATCGTAAAAAAGAGGTCAGTTATTTACGATTTTGACCCTATAATTGAAGATAGTTACTTTTTGAGTTGCGTTATTATTTTTATTTTTCTTGTTTTAACAAGAAGACAAGCCCTTCAAAACTGCCTGTTATCTTACGAATTCATTTACGCAAACAATTGATTAGGCTGGTAAAAAATCTATGTTCTCGCATCAAATTTTCTTAATTCTTAATGCTTAATTTTTAATGTTGAATGCTTTATAGCACAACAAACATTAAAAATTTAAGCATTACAGCATTCAACATTAAAACAGTCCTTAGATAAGTAACAATGAATTTAATACTGAACGAAAAAAGGTTATTCGCAGGCTCATGAGAGAGTTCTTGCGTAAATCAGTTACTAAATTTATTTAGGCTCCACGCCCAAGACAATATTAAAAGTACCATACTTAGTGATATCTTTTACGCCATCCAAATTCGGTTTGTCAAAACCAATTCCATAATCAACCCCTAAGGTTCCAAACATAGGCAAGAAAATACGGAAGCCCAAACCTGCTGAACGTCGCATATCAAAAGGATTATACGTTTTGGGGTCTGACCAAGCATTTCCAGCTTCCACAAAAGCCAATGCCCAAATGGTCGCACTAGGATTTGGCGAGATCAAGTAGCGAAATTCTAAACTAAACTTATTATAAATAGCTGCTCCACTCCCATTGGCAGATAAATCCTCTACATTATATCCTCGCATAGAAATAATATCTCTTCCCTGAACTGTTTGTGGATTCGACAAGCCATTTCCACCCAATTCGTAACGATCAAAAGAAGTCAATCCTTGATTTGGATTATAAGAACCTAAGAAACCCATTTTTACGCCCAATTTGATGACAAAGTTCTTCGCAAGCTTTCCATACCACTCTGTTGTAAAATCCCATTTGTGATATTCAACCAATTCCTCGGAATAAGCATCGCCTCCATTATTATTACCAGAAAGCAAAGAATAAGGCAAAGTAAGACTCAGACTCAAAGCGATATTAGAACCTTTGGTTGGGAAGATTGGATTGTCTAAAGAGTTTCTAGAAATGGTTTGATTGAAACTTAAATTATGATAGGTGCCCGAAGGAATATTCAAATCTTCCCAACGCAGCAAATCCATTTTCTTATAACTCAAACTAGCTTGATAAACAAAAAAGTCATCTGGAAACTTCAAGCGAGTTCCCCAACCAATCGTTGCGCCCGTTACTTGCAAACTTCGCAAGGCAGAACTTTCTGGCGTGTAGCCATTTGTAAAATTAGAATAGTAAGCAGAAAAAGTCAAAGAATTTGGCTTCTTCCCGCCTAGCCAAGGTTCTGTAAAAGAAAAATTATACGATTGATAAGCAGGTCCATTCGTTTGAATTCTAAAAGACAAGGTCTGCCCATCTCCTGCGGGCAAAGGATTCCATAGTTTGGGCTGAAGAAGTTTGCGCAAAGAAAAGTTGGTTAAGGTCACACCTGCCGTCCCAAAAACAGTCGTCCCGCCCCATCCTGCCGAAAGCTCAATCTTGTCGGACGTTTTTTCTTCCAATATATATTCTATATCTACCGTGCCTCGCTCGATATTTACAGGCGTATTAATTTGTATCGTTTCAGGGTTAAAATAACTCAAGGCAGCCAACTCTCGTTGAGAGCGAATCAAGTCCGAACGACTAAAATTATTACCAGGCAAGGTACGTAACTCTCTTCGAATCACATGCTCGCTTGTCCTCGTGTTTCCACGAATGGTAACCTTGCCAATTTTGGCAATAGGTCCTTCTACAATTCGCACTTCAAAATCAATAGAATCGCCTCGAATGCCCTTTTCTATAGGGTTTGCACGAAAGAACAAATGACCGTTATCCATATAAAGTGTCTTGAGATCTCTTCCGTTTTTATCAAATTCTAAACGAGTCGTAAACAAGTTTTTGTCATAGATATCTCCATTTTCTATTCCCATGATTTGATGCAAAATTTTATCCGAATAAATCGTATTCCCTTTGAACTTTACAGCTCCAAAATGATAGGTATTCCCCTCGTCTATGTGTACATCAATTTGTAGTACTTTTCGATGCTTTTTTTGAATAAAATAAACAGAATCTTTTACAATAATGGCATCTCGATTTCCAATAGAATTATAATAAGCAATCAAGTTATTTTTATCCGTTTCATATACTTTTTGTATAAACTTAGAAGGTTTCAACAAAGCCCAAATATTATTTCGTTTGGTTTCTTGCATCGAACGATACAGCTTTCCTTTTTTTGCAGATTCCACGCCATAAAAATTAATTGCGCCAATTCGTACTCGTTTGCCCTTCTTGATATTAAAAGTCCACCGAATAGAATTTTCAAGAATGACATCTTCGTTCTCTTCTACTTCAATTCCAACATCCAAAAAACCTTTTTCGACATATAATTCTTTCAGCGCATTGATGGCAGCATGCTTCATGGCAGGAGTAGCAGCTCTTCCTTTTTGTAAATACCGATAAACGGCAGCATTTGCATCGTCATGTTGTCCTTTTGGGATTCCTTTGTATCCATGACGAGCAAATCTTGGGTATTCTTTCACCACAAGTTCTAGAAAAACAATGTCGCCTACTGTCTTTTGAATATTAATAGCAAGATCTACAAAAAGTCCTTGTCTCCAAAGATTTCGAATCGCTTTTCCAATTTGATCGCTTGGTATACGTACCGTTTGACCAACAGCCAAACCCGTTATGGCTACAATTCCATTTGCATCCGTGTATTCAGCCCCTTTTACTTCAATTCCGCCTATTTCATAGGTTTGTGGTGTTTTATAATCTAAGGTACTAATTCCTGTAATACTGTCTTTTTGAGCTAAGTTTTGTGCATACATTCCTTCAGAAAAAAATGCTAATCCAAAAGTTGTGGCAAGGAGGATCCTTTTTATCATAATTATTTTTATAATAAAATTAAATTTACATAATAGAATAACTATCTTATTAATAGCTACTCGTTTTATAAAAAAATTGAAAGAGGAAGCTTGTGTTGCGCTTCAAAAATATAAACGAGCAGAAAAAAAAAAGGACTAGTCATTCAAAAAAAAATGCTTCTTAAAGTTATCTTAAAAAAGAGCAACAACTGAACCTTTTGAGGAGCATATCACTCAAAAAAAAAGCACAAGTGTCGATATTTAGACCTTGTTAACAAATAACTTATAAATCAAAATTTAAACACTATCTGTAGTCTGTAATGAAGTCAAAAAAAATCTATTCCTTTAATGAAATTTCCTTCTTCCACGTTCATAATGCAGTTTTAAGCACTCTTTTTTAACTAGGACTTTTTCAACTGCTTCTAAAGTTGTATATTTACAGTAAATACTTGTTTTAATCTTTTTCTCAAAATAAATTATAAAGATGGCTTTACAGACTGTTCCAACTGTTGACTACCACGATTTTATATCTGGGGATGCTCAAAAACGCACACAATTCATTCAGAACTTAGGAGATGCTTTTTCTCAAATCGGTTTTGTTATTGTAAAAAATCATGGCGTATCTGAAGAATTACGTCAAGAACTTTTTCAAGTTTCTAAAGAAATTTTTGATCAACCACAGGCTATTAAACAAAAATACGAAGACTTAAATAACGGTGGTCAAAGAGGATACATTTCTAAAGGTAGAGAAACTGCAAAAGGAGAAAAAGTACCTGATTTGAAAGAATTTTGGCACATCGGTCAAGAAGTGGTTAACGAGCCTGCTCTAAAAGCAGAATATCCTGACAATATTTGGATGGAAGAAGTACCTACCTTAGAAACACTAGGTAAAAAGATATACAGTACTTTTGAGCAAACAGGTAGTAATTTATTACGTGCCATTGCTTTGTACTTAGATTTGGATGAAAACTATTTTGATGCAAAAATCCACAATGGTAATAGTGTTTTGCGTTTGTTGCACTACTTCCCTGTTAAGGATTTAAGCACAGTAGAAGATGGTGCCGTTCGTGCTGCCGCACATGGCGATATCAATTTGATTACCTTGTTAATGGGTGGTTCTGCCAAAGGTTTGCAAGCAAAGAATTCAGCTGGCGAATGGGTCGATATTTCTCCAAACGAAAATGAGATTGTTATCAATATCGGAGATATGCTACACCGCCATACCAATGGTCGTCTAAAATCTACCATTCACCGTGTCATTAACTTAGACAAAGAATCAATGCGTTTTCCTAGATATTCTGCTCCATTTTTCTTGCACCCTCGCAGCGACATGGACTTGTCTTGTTTAGACGGTTGTGTTTCGGAGACCAATCCAAAAGGCTACGATGATATTTCAGCCGGTCAATTCTTGGACGAGCGTATTCGTGAGTTGGGATTAAAATAATTTACTGATTTTAAAATGGGACAATTTGAAAATTTGAAAATGTATTACTTGTATTTTTTCGAAATTTCAAATTGTCCTTTTTTAGTTGAGTCTACCTCTCTTCGTAGACACGCAAGGTGACGGAAATTCTTCTTTTCTTAAATCGTACAAAATGCGGCACTTCATGTGTCCAAGTTTTATTCGTATCCCAAGGAATAATGACGACACTTCCATCTTTGACCACAAAATCCTGATACCCTTTCTGCCTCCACGGACGAAATCTAAACACACGCTCCTCTCCTAGAGAAATCGTTACAATTGGACTGCCTTTTAACAAACCAACTGGAGAATCTCTGTGTGGGCCAATGTAGTGCTTCTTCTCTCCTTCATACCAATTGAGTAAGAGGCTGTTCATTTGAGGATGAATTTCTTTTTTGCACCAATCTTGAAATGGCTTTAAGGCGTCATCTATTGGCAAGGCATTTTGCTTAGACCCTGTATATTCATAATCAAAACCATAAGCTTGTTGCCAACGAGGTGTTGGGATTTCTTTGCCTAAGATTTTTACAATATGATAATCTTCGGGATGTGTTTTCCACAGCTCCTCAAAGTCGGGTAAGGTTTTCTTTAAAGCATCAGGAATTTTTCCTGTAAAAATTGAATAATTGGCATCTAAATCGTGTTTCTCAAATAAGTCTTCATTCATTGTCGTTGGATTTTGATTATAATAACTTAGTTGAGTATTTCTAGTCTTGCAATTTATTTATTTTTATTGAAAAATGCTATCTTATCATTTTATTTTAAGAAACAAATCTGCCTTAAACCTACAAATATGAACGAAATTCTAGATTCTGATAAAGAGCTTAGTTATAAATATACGACGAAGTCTTACCAAAATTTCAAGTACTCTTTCTTTATATTGCTGTTCTTTTTTACGGCTCTTTTCACCATTGCGATTACTGGTATTCAACTTGATCTTTTAACCTTGTTTATTGGTCTGCCTCTATTTGTTGCCGTTCCAATTAGTGTCGTGGGATTTGTCAGAGGAATACAAAGCGTTCTATACAAAGAACCAAACAGTACTAAGATGATGATTGGATTAATTGGAAATTTGGTGATTGTAGCTATCTTTTTCCGTTTAATTGTAGCTAATGTTATGGACATACTACGAATCATGTCATAAGACCAATTAAATATTAACCCATTTAATACATAAAAAACAAAGCTGCCTATTATATTAGTATCTTAGTTGTCTCCTTTATTCTACCCATTTTTCTACTGGAAAAAACGCCTCCTAAACAGCCTATTAAAGAGGGATTTTGATATAAAATTCATCCTTTAGGTACCTTATTTAATTGCTTAATAACCCATCAAACCAACATCAACAAATAACTCAACAAAGCACCACCCACCACAATCCACATCGCATTCACCTTCTTAAACCCAAAGATCAAGACGGCACCAAAAACAGCAATCACCCAAGACCTCCAATCAGGCATCCAAGAATCGCTTACAAACAAGGTTTCCATGCCCATTTCGATCAAAACATTGACCATCACGGCTAGAGCAGCCACATTCACCGAGTCCAAGAAAAAGCCCAAAGGCTTAGAAGAACGCATTTTAGGCACCAAAGGATTCAGCAACCAAACAAAGATAAATGACGGCAAAAAGATGCCTAATGTCGCTGCAATCGCCCCCGTCCAACCTGCCAATTGATAGCCAATAAAGGTGGCAGTAGACAAAACAGGCCCAGGCGTAAATTGCCCAGCAGCAATGGCGTCAATCAACTCAGGGCGAGTCAACCAACCTTTCATCACTAATTCTGCATCCAAATAAGCAAACAAAACATAACCACTTCCGTACAAAACAGCCCCCATTTTCAGGAAACTCCAAAAGACAGACAAACCTGTTATTTTAGAAGTCAGCGCGCCTCCTGCTTGTAAGAACATAATTGGAAAAATAGATTTTGGAGTCGTCTTCCACTCGCTTTTTCCTGTGAAATAAATCGTTCCAATACCCCCTGCCACCAATAAGGCAGTAATTTCATTGACACCCAATAAACTACCCATCAAAACAAGCAAACCCAAGACCGCCAATTCGGTACTTTTTAAGGCTTTTTTGCTCAACTTATAAATCGCTCCTGCTATAATTGCCAAAACAGCTGGTTTGATTCCAAAAATCAAAGGCGCAACTTCTGGAAGATTTCCATATTCTACATAAAACCAAGCAAAAATACCTGTAATAACAACCGCAGGAAAAATAAAACAAATCCCTGCTGCAAACAAGCCCAAAACGCCCGCTCGTTCATGCCCACAATGCATGGTCATTTCTGTTGAATTAGGTCCTGGTATAAGGTTGGTCGCTCCCATCAAATCTAAGAAATGTTGGCGACTCATCCACTTTCGTTTCGTCACCAATTCATCTTCCATCATAGCAACATGCGCTGCTGGTCCTCCAAAGGCGACGCAGCCTAATTTAAAAAACACTTTTGCCACTTCTAATACAGTTCCTTTAGGTTCTTTTGCTGACATTTGATTCTTTTTGTAAATCTTCTAGCTTAACAGTTTTTTTTAGATGAGACCTTTTATTTCAGCCTTTTTTTCATGCGAAACTACATCAATTTGATTAACTTTTTCACTTGCCTATATTAAATAATCATTAACTGCATTAAGTTATTATTAACTTTCATTACTTGCCTATTTACAAAATATTTGATAGTACCTTTTAGCTATTCTATTGCAAAAACCTCTAGTTTAACCCGTCTATTTTGAGCCAATGCTTTTTTAGTTATTTTAGCGCCATCTCCCTGCCAATTCACCTCAATTCGATCGCTTTCAATGCCTAATTCTATCAAATAAATTTTAACCTGTTCGGCTCGTTCTCTTGATAATGTTCGATTGTAATGCTTGTTATTCTCAGCGGCTGCATAACCTCTAATTTTAAGCTTCAAATTAGGGCATTGCTGTAATTGCTGCCCCAAATTCTTGAGCAAGGATTGATTGAAGGAGCTTAGTTTTGGAGAATCATAATTAAACAATAAATCTGAAGGCTGTTCTAGGCAAATAGCAGGTTTAGAAGGATTTTCTGTGATAACAGTTTGAATTCGATGAATAGAAAGGGTATCTATTTGATAATAATAATTGGGGTCTTTTCTCAAAATTCCAGCTTGAAAACCAGCCTCTTTGTGACTGTGTAAGCTTTCCATTTCTATAAAAACAGCCGAATCAAAAATTGAATTTCCATGATCTGCAATCGCAATCTGCAAACGGTATTTTTGATTGGCAAGTACTGGATATTGAGCTTTAAGTACTTTCGTAAACCCATCGAACTGAATCGGATACTTAACGCTTGAAGTACTTGCTTTTTGAACATCCCAACGACGTGTTAAGAGCATTTCATGGGTCGAACTGGTCTCTAAAAAAGTATCTATGGTATTGTAAATTTTTGGTCTTGCTTGTTTGCTATTATTAATATAATACTGAGGATGAATGCTTGGGTTAACAGACGCAACTGAAACCAATTCTTCTGAATTCGGCAACCTTGCCAAATTAATCGTTTCCCCATTCGGCAAGGTTAAAATAAAAGCAATGATGTCGTTATAATTGGAAGCAACAAACTCTGGATAATCTTCGGAAGCAAAGACAAAATTAAAAGAGATATAATCGGAATTAGGATAAAAATCAAATTGCAAAACAGCTGCATCATAGATTTTTTCATTCGTTAAGGCGTCAAACACTCGATGTCCTTTCCTTTTATTAACGCCCGTTTTTCCTTTATCATCATTATTCCCTTCCGCTGTTTGGGCGATTCCTGTAGAAAGTACAATTCCATGAGAGAGTTGAAAAATAGCATCCCCATTCCAAAACTCCCCAATAGCACGACGCTTGCCTCGGTAGCGCACCTTCTTTATTTGTACTCCAGAGCCTTTTAAATTTTGTCGTACGTTTTTCTTGATTTTTTGGAGTCGCTTAACTTGAAAATTATTCGCCTTTTGTGCGATTAATAAACTTGAAAAGAGACTCAGAAGGATTATCCCTAAAGTTTTCCGCATATCTAAGAACAAACAGAGCCCAACCACAAATCAGTATAATCTCCTTTGTTATCAAATCGCTTGGCTTGGTTTTCAATATTCAAATAACGATCTTCTTTGGTATCTGGTCCAACTCCGCCTACAACATTCCAATTGACCCAATTAGAACAAATATCATAATCGATCAAGATGTGTTGAAAATAAGCAGCGCCCATACGCCAATCAATTCCCATATCGTTGACCAAATAGCTTGATACTAATTGACGTCCTTTGTGTGATAAAAATCCTGTATTTTTGAGTTCTAACATACAAGCGTTCACCAAATTCTCAGAAGTCTCCCCCTCCTTCCATTGATTAAAGAGGTTTAGATCTTCGCTTAAAACTTTCGTTTCTTGACCTCTAATGCCGCCTTTTTCAAAGATTTTGTCACCATATTTCTTTCCCATCAAACGATAGTGATCTCTCCAAAGTAGTTCCAATAAAAAGGTTTGAGTAGATTTATTGGACTTGTACTTTTTCTCATATTGCTTTAATTGCACATAAATCTCTTTAGGCGAAAGACACCCCAATGCCAACCAAGAAGATAAACGAGAGGCAGCATAGGTTCCTCTTAATTCATATCGGCTATCTACGAACGTATCTAAATACCGTTCTTTTCCAAAATAAGTAGACAAACGAGCTATAGCAGCCGTTTCACCTCCTTCAAATTGCAAATCACATCGCCCATCTTGCGCCTTCTTCTCATGCCCTAATGCTTTTAGAGTAGGCAATGGCTGAAGGGCTACCTCAATCGTCCAAGCAGCAAACGTTGCTGGTTCTGGCAAAGGTTCTCGAATCAATACAAACCGTTCTACTTCCTTTCTAAACGTACTGAAGGTATCTGGAGAATGTGCGATAGGGAAAGGTAAATCCTGCGTGTAATACAGCATTTTACCTCTAAAAAATAGAATTTCTAGACCCGCTGACCACAAGTTTTTTTCTAAGCCATTCTGAACCAATACCTCATCGTGTGTTCGCTCCATGTTCGCATACACATAACTCGCCTCTACTTCTTGTGCCAACTTAAATACCTCTTCTTCTGGCTTTCCCATTCGAATGACCAAGTCAATGCCTTTTTCTCTTAATTTATGTTGAAGATCGGCAACACTTTCCAATAAAAATTGAGCTCGGAAAGAACCCGTTTTTTGAAAACCATAAGGCGTTGTCCCCATCAGTTCTTCTTCGTTAAAAACATAAACGGGGACGACCTCTTCACTATTTTCAATAGCTTCGATCAATGCTTCGTTGTCGTGCAAGCGTAGGTCTTTTCGGAACCAGACTATTATTCGTTTTGCTTTTTTCATAATAAAATTGCTATTAAAGAATCATTCCCTATTCATACCTTAAATAGTCAGAAGAAGAGGTACAAAAATAACAAAAAAAGTGGAGAAAAAGTTGACCTAAAAATATAAAAAGTACGAAACTTTCATTTTTTTTTGAAAATTACATTTTCTTTACAAAAAAATTTCCATCTAACAAGTAATAATATTATGATCCAGCAAGTAGTATTTAGCCTAGAAGCAAAAAAAA
Source organism: uncultured Aureispira sp. (assembly GCA_937942475.1). GTDB lineage: Bacteria > Bacteroidota > Bacteroidia > Chitinophagales > Saprospiraceae > Aureispira. The sequence continues at coordinate 3,400 of CALDEP010000091.1, read as the reverse complement.
GAGGTTTTCATCTAATTACAGAAGAAGTTCTAAGAAAATTGCCAACACTCCCACAAACAGGCTTATTTAATTTATTTATTCAACACACTTCGGCAGGTTTGAGCATCAACGAAAATGCAGATCCAGATGTTCGAACGGACTTTGAAAGTATTTTCAACGAATTAGTCCCTGAAAACTTGCCCTATCTGGTACACACCTTAGAAGGTCCTGACGATATGCCAGCACACATCAAGTCGTCTTTAGTGGGGGCTTCTATTCAAATTCCAATTACCAATGGAACCTTAAACTTAGGCACTTGGCAAGGCATTTACCTGTGTGAGTTTAGAAATCAAGGAGGAAGCCGAAAAGTGGTGGCTACCATTTATGCTTAAAGCCTTTTTTATGCTTGATCTTTCATTCATCTATTGGTTCAAATTTTGCAGTTTGCAATAAAGTCTCTTTACATTTGTAAATCAACACATTAGGATCTCTTAATAGCAAAAAATAATCCATATGAAAGTACTATTTACTTATTTATTTTTCTTAGGCTTTGCAACGCATACTTTTGCACAAATTATTTGGCAAGAAAATTTTGATACTTATGCGGATGGAACCACGACAGGGACTGCCAACAGCTGGACAAGTGTTTGTGGTGCTTGCGCAACAGGAGACTTTTTCGAAGTAAGAAGTGGTGCTTTTTCAGGTCAAGATGTGAATGATTTTTCTACTTGGGAATCTGAGTCTATTAATATTGCTGGATTCAGCAATGTTTCTTTTTCTTTGGACGCTATAGAAGTTGGTGATCACGAAGGACCTGCTTGTAACTGTGGTATCAACATCGACTATTTTGATGTTTCTTATAGTATTAATGGTGGAGCCTTTATTACTGTTGAAAATTGGAATGGCGATGGATCTGCAGGGCATACACTCACAGGAGATAGCCAAAATGGAACTTTAGATGATGATGATTGGGGAAACACGACCATTACTCAAAATGGGCTTGTAGGAAATTCCCTAGTCTTGAGAGTCGTTGTTCGTAATACTGCTGGTACTGAAACCTTAACCTTAGATAATGTTGTTGTTAGCGATGTTGCTTTGTTGCCTGTTGAATTAGTGTCCTTTAGTGCAAGTCCACAAAATAATTGGGTATACTTGAACTGGCAAACATCTTCAGAATTATTCAACAGTCATTTTGAATTAGAAAGATCATGGAATGGAATTGAATTTGAAACCATAGGAACCATTACAGCAAAAGGAGATAGATTTAGTGGTGCTAATTATCAATTTCAAGATCCAAGTTCTACGCAAATAACTTACTATCGACTCAAACAAATAGACCTAGACGGTATCTTTCATTATTCAAGAATCATCAATATTGAAGGGCATTCTTTGTTTAGTAATGCACCTTATCCGAATCCATTTACCAATGATTTGTTCTTAGACTTAGCAAGCAAGAGTAGCTTAAAGTTCTTATCCATCAATGGTAGCCAACAAAAAAGTGTTCTATTATCAGAAGGAAGGCATAACCTAAGTGCTTACTTAAAGGATTTTCCGAATGGCATTTTGATTCTTCATGTTAGTTCTGCTTATGGAACTCGGAATTATAAGATGGTGAAGACAAAATAAACGACAACACATTCTTAATCTTCTACACAACGACAGGAATAACCATATTCTTTTTTAAATTTAGGCTTGATTTCTTAGCGTATATTAGGGTGCTTTTTGTATAAAAAGGGCTCTTCTGAACTAGTCTTTTTATTAACTTTGGTTCTTTTGCAAACTTCTCACGCAGTAAATCGTGTGGAGTTTAAAACATAGGCTATCTTTTAACAGTTATGAATTGGGATATAAGTTTTAAGTAGAAAGTCGTAAGTCGTTTATTATCAAAATAAACATGCGACTTTCTAATTAAAACTTACGACCCATACTGTCTAATAGAAAAGTGGTTTGACTTATTACCACACGAGTTGTCAAAGAACGTTAACTTTCAACACACCTTCTTGTACAAATTCTGTTTTATCATAAAAGCAGTTATAGCAGTCTGCTGTCCATTCCTGATCCTTAAATATGAAAGATATAAATCCGCCTATAGCATTTTTTTTAAGGTGTCCCCTTCTATTAAAGGTCCACCTTAACTCAAATATTAAGTTATCTCCTTCCCCTGGAATGTATTCAAAATCAAAGCATTTGTTTCCGTTTAACTCCTCCAAGAAAAAATCTTCGGTCAATTCATCTGTTAATTTATCGACAGGCATATACATCAAGCCATCCGCTCCAATCCACTCTTCTCCAATGTATCGCTCCAAAGTCCATCCAAAAACCTGCAAAGTCTCTTTTCTTTTTAAGGCTTTAATTTCCTCCACATATAAGTTTTGAATTGCTTTAGTTGAATTGTCGCCACAAGAACAAAGTTGTAATTCTAGGTCTCTTTTGCACATTTTAGTTTAGGTTTTCTTCTTTATTAATCTTCTCTCCCCGTATTATTCGATGTCTTAGAATCAATTTAGGACTTCTTAACTTTTGATTTTCAGATCTTTCTCTAAATCCGCTAAAAGCACCTTAGCTAAGTCTATATATTTCCCCCAACTTTCAATTTGATGCGCCTCTGTCCGATATTTAAGTGTCAGAATGGCAATATAGCCCTTGTCCAAAGCTAATGCTTCTATTTTTAGGTTTGGCAAATGAGTTGGCTTTTCCAAAACACCACCGATAAACTCTTGAGAAGGCACTAGAATTTTGAAAAAATGAGGAAAAATATTCTCATAGATCTGTTTGATCGTATTTTTATCGGTGTAATTCTTTTTTGTAATTCTATAATAATTAAATAGTTGTTGTCTTATGGAATTATCCCTAAGACAATCAATCGTGCCAGCAGCCATGCTCTCATCAAATGTACCACTATTCAAATCAAAATGATTTTCATTGGCAAGCGCAAAATTTAATGTTAAAAAGCGCTCTACATCATATTTCTCTGGGCGGTACAAAATTGTAAAAATAGAGTCTATATTTTGTTGTCTCTTCCCTGCACTTAATACATTGTTTTCCAATTGAAGCACATCGCTCAACAAGTCTGCTTTTAGGTTATTAAGAATTCTTATTTCCTCTGTATTTTCTTTGGCCTGATCACTCCAAGTACCTATTTGAAGGGCGATCAAAATTCCAAACATTACTTTTACCGTTTCGCCAAAAGTAGATTTTAGAAATTCAGAGATTTTGCTGATGGTTATCATATTTATTATTAGTTGTCTTTATCATAATAAAAAGCACAAGAGGCACTTGAGTAAGTAGATGGACAAAATTAGTAGCTTAAAAATTGGAGTATATTTTTTTTGCTAAGGACTTGTAAAACGTAGCTTTAGCGGGCTAAAGCGAGGCTTTTCAAGGAAGATAGCGGACAAAAGATGCCCAATTTAATGTTAAT